>JBILSW010000052.1:0-10697 GCA_044371895.1 Rubrivivax sp. | reverse complement strand
CGCATGAAGAAGGCCTGCGGCATCTCGATGCGGCGCTTGGCCACGTGCAGGAAGTACCGGTCGTACAGCGTCTGCAAGCCGAGGTAGTCGAACTGCAGGTCGCGCTCGGCCTTCAGCGCGGCGCCGAGCCGGGCGAGGTCGAACTGCAGCAGCTTGTCGTCGAGCAGATCGGCCCCGACGCCCGCCTTGATGAACTGCGGGAAGTACTCGGCGTAGCGCGTGGCCATCCGCGCCTGCGTAACCTCCTCGCCCAGGATCTCGCGGCGGATGGTGTGCAGCAGCAGCCGCGCGGTGGCGCGGGTGTAGGCCGGCTCCTTCTCGATGAGGGTGCGCGCGGCCAGGATGGCGGCCTTGTAGACCTCGTCGATGGGCACGCCGTCGTATAGGTTGCGCCGGGTCTCGGCCATGATGGGATCGGCCTGCACTTCGGCGCCCAGGCCGGCGCAGGCGCTGTCGACGAGCGCACGCAGCGCGCCCATGTCCAGCGGCACTCGCTGGCCGTTCTCGAGCACGTGCAGGTCGGGAGCCTTCGCCACGGCAGGCGCGCCCTGGCGCGCACGCTCCTGCGCACGACGCTCGCGGTACAGCACATAGGCGCGGGCCACCTCGTGGTGCCCGCCGCGCATGAGACCGAGCTCCACCTGATCCTGCACGTCCTCGATGTGGAAGGTACCGCCGCCCGGCCGGCTGCGCAGCAGCGCGCGCACGACGCTGCCGGTGAGGTGCTCGACCGTCTCGCGCACGCTGGCCGAGGCCGCGCCCTGCGTGCCGTGCACCGCCAGGAAGGCCTTCATCAGCGCCACCGCGATCTTGTCGGGCTCGAAGCCGACCACCGCGCCGTTGCGGCGGATGATCTGGTAGGCGGTGTACGCCACGGCCTGGGGGGTGGTGCCTTGGGCGGCCAGCGGCGCGCGTTGCGCCGCCGTGGTGGCGATGTCGACAGTCTGCATTCGATCCCCTCTATGTCGTTCGTGATGCACGCCGACCGTCGCGCGGGGCGACTGCGGCGTGGCGGATTCCGAGGCGCCCCGAAGGGCCTGGCGGCGCCTGCTGCGGGCAACGGTGCGCATAGCGCGGGCCGGGTGGCGACAGCAGGGCGTCGAACTCGACGAGCGCCCGGCTGGGCACTATATCTGGGGTGCCCACCCCCTTCAAGCCACTAGCGCTAGCGTGAAACGCGGGCCTTCCCCGATTGTCCACCAAAGCGAGGATGTGCCCCCGCGGCACGCGGCAGCCAAAGCCCCGTCCCGCGCAGGCGGCGCGCCAGGCCCGGCCAGTCGAAGCCGGAGCCAGGGTCGGCCTTGCGGCCGGGGGCGACGTCCTCGTGGCCGACCACCTCGCGCAGCGGGTGCCGGCGCGCCAGTGCCGCCAGCAGCCGTGCCAGCGCCGCGTACTGCGCGGCCTCGAAGGCCCCGCCCTCGAGCCCCTCAAGCTCGATCCCCACCGACCAGTCGTTGCAGTTCGGCCGTCCACGCCAGCTCGACTCGCCCGCGTGCCAAGCCCGCGCACCGGTGGCTGCGAACTGCAGAACGCGGCCGCTGCGCCGTACGAGGAAGTGCGCCGAGACCTGCAGGCCCCGGATGCCGTCGAAGAAGGGGTGCGCGTCCCAATCGAGTCGGTTGGTGAACAGCCGTTCGACGGCATCGCCGCGGTACACACCCGGCGGCAGGCTGATCGAGTGCACGACGGCCAGCGCGGGCTGCACGCCAGACGGCCGCGTGCCCACGTTGGGTGACGGCCGCCACAAGGCCGCCGCCCACCATCCGTCGCCGTGCCAGGCTGCGCGGCGGCTCATCGCGGCACCCGGCCGGCGGGCTCTTCAGGTCGTCTCGGCATCGGGCTCGGCCGCCAAGGCGTCACCCCCGATGCCCAGCCGCGCCATGCGGTAGCGCATCTGCCGCAGCGACAGGCCCAGGCTCGCGCCGGCGGCCGTGCGGTTGTAGCGGTGCCGCTCGAGTGCACGCTCCAGCACGTCGCGCTCGACCTCGTCGAGGTAGGCGACGAGGTCGCTGGGCAAGGGGCCGTCGCCCGCCGCGCCACCGGCAAGCACCGCGGGCAGGGACTCGACGGCGACAGCGCTGCCTCGCACGGCCGCCGGGCCTGAGTCGGAGCCGGCGTCGTCGGCCACGGCCTCGTCGGGCAGGCCGAGGTCGTCGACGCCGATGGTCGACCCGGCGGCCAGTGCCAGCGCGCGGTGCAGCAGGTTCTCGAGCTCGCGCACGTTGCCCGGGAAGACGTGGCGCAGCAGCCGCCGCTCGGCCTCGGGAGCGAGCACCGGCGGCATGGCCACGCCGGCATCGCGGGCGATGCGCTCGATCACGGCGCGGCAAATGGCCGGCACGTCATCGAGCCGCTCGCGCAGCGGCGGCACCACGATGCGGATGACGTTGAGGCGGTAGAACAGGTCCTGCCGGAAGCGGCCGGCCTGCACCTCGACCCCCAGGTCCCGGTGCGTGGCGCTGACGATGCGCACGTTGACCGGCTGCTCGGCCGTGCCACCCAGCGGGCGCACGGCACGCTCCTGGATCACGCGCAGCAGCTTGCTCTGCATGGCCAGCGGCAGGTCGCCAATCTCGTCGAGGAACAGCGTGCCCGACTGCGCCGCCTGGAAGAAGCCCTCGCGGTCCTCGTTGGCACCGGTGAACGCGCCCTTGCGGTAGCCAAAGAACTCGGCTTCCAGCAGGTTCTCGGGGATCGCGCCGCAGTTCACGGCCACGAAGGGCGCTCCGGCGCGCGCCGAGGAGTCGTGGATGGCGCGCGCGACCAGTTCCTTGCCCGTGCCCGACTCGCCGTGCACCAGCACCGGGGCCATGCTTCGCGCCACCTTCTCCACCAGCGAGCGCACCTGCTGCATGGCCGCGGAGTCTCCGAGCAGCCGCTGCAGCGCCGGCCGCCGGGGCTGGCTCGTCGGCGACATCGGCCTAGCGGCTGCGGGCGTGGGCACGCGTCCGAGGGCCGAGGCGACCACGGCCCGGAACTGCCGCAGGTCGACCGGCTTGGTGAGGTAGTCGTAGGCGCCGGCCTTCAGCGCCTCGACGGCGTTCTCGGGCGAGCCATACGCGGTGATGACCACGGCCTTCTCGGGTCGACCCGACTCCTCCAGCTGGTGCAGCAGGTCCAGGCCGCTGCCGTCGGGCAGCCGCATGTCGGTGATCAACAACTGGTAGCCGCCGGCGCCGCGCTCCTGAAGCATCGCCCAGCCCTCGGCCACCGAGCCCGCGCTGTCGACGTCGTAGCCCTCGCGCAGCAGGGTCAGCTCGTACAGCGTGCGCAGGTCGGGCTCGTCGTCGACGACCAGCAGGCGGGGGTTGGGCGGGGTGGACACGGGCGGCGGGGTGCGCTGGGATCGCGATGTCTGCAAGAGGGGGCGCTTCAGGCCAGCGGCACCGCGAGCGCCGACGCCGCCCCCGACAGCGGGACACGGCGCATGCGCACGGTGAACTCGTTGCGCAGCTGCTCGGCCGCGGGCAGGGGAAGATACTCGATGCTCGCCCCGTGGCGCTCGCACAACTCGCGGCAAATATACAAGCCGAGCCCGGTGCCACGACTGCGCGTCGAGGAGAAAGGCTCGAACAGGCGGCGCTCGACCTCGGGCGCGATGGGCGGGCCGTCGGACAGCACCGACAGCCTCACGGCGGCCTCGCCCTGCGGCGTCAGACGCAGGAACACCGAGCCGGGCTGGCCGCTGGCGTGGCGCAGCGCGTTGTCGAGCAGGTTCACGAGTACGCGGCGCAGATGCTCGGGATCGAAGGCCACGCTCAGTGGACCCGGGTGCAGCTCGGCGCGCAGGGCGCTGGGCGGGCCCATCGACAGGCCCTGCGTGCGCGCCCAGTCGGCCGCGGCCTGCGCCACGGCGGCCGCGGCGTCCACGGCCTGCGGTGGCGACACTGCCCCGGGCGCGACCTCCATGACGTCGTCGACCAGGCGCTTCAGGCGCTGCACGTTGTCGGCCACGATCGCCGCCAGCTGCCGCTGCGCCGGCGGCAGCGGGTCCTCGAGCAGCAGCGCATTGGCCTGCGCGATGGCGGCCAGGGGGTTGCGGATCTCGTGCGCTATGCCCGCCGAGACACGACCCATCGCGGCCAGCTTCTCCTGGCGGATTCGCGCCTGCAGCGTGCGCAGGTCCTCGAGCAGCAGCACCGCCGCCGGCTCCGACGACGCGACCTCGGCGCTGCGGCTGCGCATGAAGCGCACGCGCAGGCGTAGGGTTCGCATGTGGCCCTGGCCGAAGGCCAACACCACGTCCTGCCCCGCCTCGGGCCACTGGCCGCTGGCCACGGCCTGCTGCGCCGCCTCCCACAGCGTGGCCCACCCGGGCAGGCGGTCGAGCGCGAACGGCGCCGGCGGCGACAGCCCCTGGTCTACCAGCAGCGCGCGCGCCGCGGGGTTGGCGGCGCGCACTTGCAGCGGGCGATCGACCACCAGCACGCCAGCGGCCATCTCCTCGATTACGAGGCGGTTGAGCTGCGCCTGCTGGCGCGCCAGCTCGAGGCTCTCGCGCGCGGCGAGTTCCTCGCGTGAGAGGCGGCTGGCCAGTTCGCTGGCCAGCAGCGCGATCACGAACAGGCCCATGCCCGCGAGGCCCGACTGCAGCATCACGGTGGGCGAGTCGACGCCGCCGCGCCAGGCCGTCATCAGCAGCACGAGCGTAACAGCGGCCGTCGTGCCCAGGGCCCGCACGCGCGACATGAGCACCCCGGCCATCAGCACCGGCAGCACCAGCAGCGCCGCGAAGTTGAAGCTAGCCCCCGCCTCGAGCACATGCAGCAGCGAGAAGGCCAGCACGTCGATGCCGATCGTCGACAGCCACTGCAGCCGCCGCTGCGAACCAGGTCTCGCCGGCTCGGCCAGGATCCGCAGGCGCGGCAGCAGCCACAGCGAGAGGGCCTGGGCTGCGTAGGCCAGCGCCACCAGCACCGCCCACTCGGGCTGTCGCGTGCCCGTCCAGGCGCTGATGCCCTGCACTGCCACCAGGCTGAGCCCGATGGCGGCGCGCGCCGCGACGTAGGCGCGCGCCACGCGTGCGAAAGCGGTGTCCTGGGCGCTGCGCAGGCGTCGCACCTCGCGGTCGAGGAGGCGGCTGTCGCCCACCGACTCCGCACTGCTGGCGAACCAAGGGGCCTCTGCGGCATCGACCGAGGCGATGCCGTGGTCCTCGGCGCGGCGGCCGCTGCTGCGTCGGTCGCCCCGGCGGCGATCACCGCGGCGGCGGTCGGCCTCGCGAGGGTCCATCGCTGCGCGAGCCGGCGTCAGGCCTCGGTGCGCGGTCCGGCCAGGCGGTGCGCCTCGCCGCAGTACGGGCGACCGGCGGCGTCGAACAGGGCATCGGCCTGCGGCAGGTGCACGCCGCAGTGGGCACACGAGACCATGACCTGCGGTGTCGTGCCGCCGTCGCTGCCGCTGCGCCGCAGCGGCTCGTCGGTACGCCCGGGCGGTCGTCGGCGGCGCGAAACGGCCAGCCAGGCGAACGCCCCCACCAGCACCAGCAGCAGGACGACGAACTTCATCGGGGTCGCAGCCGCATCACGCGCTCAGGCGGCGCCGCGGTTGAGGACGACTTCGAGCACGAAGCGCGAGCCGGCATACCCCAGCAGCAGCAGCACGGCGCCGCTGTACAGCCAGCGCGTGGCCTGGCGGCCGCGCCAGCCGCGCAGGCGGCGTCCCAGCAGCAATGCGCCGATGACGACCCAGGCCAGCACCGAGAACACCGTCTTGTGCTCCAGCCAGCGGCCCTGCGGCGCCGAGAAGCTGGTGACGATGCCCAGCAGCAGCGTCGCGGTCAGCACGATGAAGCCGGCCTCGACGAAGCGGAAGGTGATGCGCTCCAGCTGCAGCAGCGGCATGCCCGGCGGGCGGCCGTCGCCCAGCGCCGCGGCGCCGGCCGTGCGCATGCGGCGCTCGGCGGCGTCCAGCCACAGCCCATGCAGCACCGCGGCGCCGAACAGGCCGTAGGAGCCCACCCCGAGCGCGAAGTGAAGCGGCGCCAGCGGCGAGTGCATGATGCGCGGGTCACCGGGGAAGCTGGCGGCCAGCAGCACGGCCACGATGCCCGCCAGCCCCAGCCACTGGCGCACCACGGGCACGGGCAGCAGCCGGCTTTCGACGGCGTAGACCGCGATCACCATCCACACCGCCGTCGACAGCACCGGCCCGAAGCCCAGCCGCGCGCCGGGTGCCTCCTGTCCGAGGCCGCCGATGTCGATCAGCAGAAGCAGCGCATGCAGCACGAAGCCGCCCAGCAGGCCCACAGCCGACAGCCGCCCCCACGAGGCCGCCGGCACCGTGGCCAGCAGGTACAGCCCCGAGGCCACCAGCACCAGCAGCAGCCCGCCACCAGGGGCGAGCACGGGTGAGCCGGTCGATAAAATCATGCCCGTCAGTGTGCCACGCGGCATCCTTCCTCCCCTCCACGTCACGAGCGCCCATGGCCAGCAACCTCACCGATCGGCTTTCCAGGCTCGTGAAGACGATGCGCGGCCAGGCCCGCATCACCGAGAACAACGTGCAGGACATGTTGCGCGAGGTGCGCATGGCGCTGCTCGAGGCCGACGTGGCACTGCCCGTGGTGCGCGACTTCATCGCCCGCGTCAAGGACAAGGCGCTGGGCACCGAGGTGGCGGGCTCGCTGAACCCCGGCCAGGCGCTTGTGGGCATCGTGCACAAGGAGCTCGCCGCCACCATGGGCGAGGGCGTGTCGGACCTGAACCTCGCCGCACAGCCGCCCGCCGTCGTCCTGATGGCCGGCCTGCAGGGCGCAGGCAAGACGACGACGACCGCCAAGCTCGCCCGGCACCTGATCACCCGTCGCAAGAAGAAGGTGCTCACCGTCTCGGCCGACGTGTACCGCCCGGCGGCCATCGAGCAGCTGAAGACGGTGACGGCGCAGGCCGGCGCCGAGTGGTTCCCGTCTCAGCCCACCGACCGCCCGCGCGACATCGCTCTGGCCGCGCTCGACCACGCCCGGCGCCACTACTTCGACGTGCTGCTCGTCGACACCGCCGGCCGCCTCGCCATCGACGAAGCGATGATGGCCGAGATCCGCGAGCTGCACGCGGCGCTCGACCCGGTGGAGACGCTCTTCGTCGTCGACGCCATGCAGGGCCAGGACGCGGTGAACACCGCCAGGGCCTTCAAGGAGGCGCTGCCGCTGACCGGCGTCGTGCTCACCAAGCTCGACGGCGACAGCCGCGGCGGCGCCGCGCTGTCGGTGCGGCAGGTCGCGGGCGCGCCGATCAAGTTCGCGGGCGTCTCCGAGAAGATCGACGGACTGGAGGTCTTCGACGCCGAGCGCCACGCCGGCCGCGTGCTGGGCATGGGCGACATCGTCGCGCTGGTCGAGGAAGTGCAGAAGGGCGTCGACCTCGCCTCGGCGCAGAAGCTGGCCGAGAAGGTCAAGAGCGGCGGCGGCTTCGACCTCGAGGACTTCCTCGCCCAGATCAGCCAGATGAAGAATATGGGCGGCCTCTCCAGCTTGATGGACAAGCTGCCCAGCCAGCTCACCGCCAAGGCCCAGGGCGCCGACCTCGGCAAGGCCGAGCGTGACGTGCGCCGCATGGAGGGCATCATCCACTCGATGACGCCGCTGGAGCGCCGCAAGCCCGAGCTCCTCAAGGCCAGCCGCAAGCGCCGCATCGCCGCCGGCGCCGGCGTGCCGGTGCAGGAGGTGAACCGCCTGCTCAACCAGTTCGAGCAGATGCAGGGGATCATGAAGAAGATGAAGGGCGGCGGCCTCATGAAGATGATGAAGCGCATGGGGGGCGGCTTCGGCGGCGGGATGGGTGGCGGCCCGGGCGGCGGCTTCCCGGGCCTGCCGCGCTGACACTTCGATACGCCTGTTGTGCCGGCCGCCCTTGTGGCGGCGGCCGCTGCAGCCGATGCTGCAGGTCCACGCCGTTTACTCACCCTTCTCGCACCCAGCCCGGATGGAGTTCCTGTCGCCGTACGCCGCACCGTTGACCGTGCTCCTGTTGCTGGCCTGGCTGGTGCTGCGGCGCCGCGCCGCTCGGCGGGCGCAGGCGCCATCCGACCGGGACGCGCTGGACACCGTCGCCGATTGGCCGCCCGAGGCCGCGCGCGTGCTCAGCATCACCGAGCGCCAGGCGTTCGAACTGCTCAAGCGCGCCATGCCGGGCTACCTGGTGCTGGGGCAGGTGCCCTTGTCGCGCTTCCTGCGCGTGCCGGCCCGCCACAGCTACGCCACCTGGCTGCAGCGCGTGGGCTCGCTGAGCGCCGACCTGCTCATCTGCGACGGCGGCTCGCGCGTGCTTGCCGTCATCGACATCCGCACCACCCAGGAGAGCGCCCGTTCGCGCCGGCGGCACGAGCGCATGGCGCGTGTTCTGCGCGCCGCCCGCATCCGCGTGCACGAGTGGCGCGAGGGCGAACTCCCCAGCGTGGCCGAGGTGCGGCAGGCCATGGCGCACGTACTGCAGCCGGCCAGCCCCGGCCTCGCGTCCCAACCCCCCGGCTCGCGACCGATGCCGCTCATCCCGCTGCCGGACATCGAAGAGGTGCTGTCGGATGGCGACCGCGCCGCCGCCGAAGCCGCCTTCGACCGGGCCCTGGAGCCGGTGCCCAGCGGCTTCTACGAGGACAACGAGCCCGCGCCGCAGCGCTAGCCCAGCAGCGCCTGCGCGAACTCACGCGCGCTGAAGGTCTGCAGGTCCTCAAGCTTCTCGCCCACGCCGACGAAGTACACCGGCACTGGCCCGCCCGGCCGCGTAGCGCCCCATCGCGCGATGGCGGCCAGCACACCGCCCTTGGCGGTGCCGTCGAGCTTGGTCACCACCAGGCCCGTGAGGCCCAGCGCGGCGTCGAAGGCCTTCACCTGGGCCAGCGCGTTCTGGCCGGTGTTGCCGTCGACGACCAGCAGCACCTCGTGCGGCGCGCCTTCCTGCGCCTTGGCGATGGTGCGGCGGATCTTCTTGAGCTCCTCCATCAGGTGCAGCTGCGTGGGCAGGCGGCCGGCGGTATCGGCGATGACGACGTCGCAGCCGCGCGCGCGGCCGGCCTGCACGGCGTCGAAGCTCACGGCTGCGGGGTCGCCGCTGTCCTGGCTGACGATCTCGACCTGGTTACGCCCGGCCCACACGGCGAGCTGCTCGCGCGCGGCGGCGCGGAAGGTGTCGGCCGCGGCCAGCAGCACCTTGGCCTGCGACTCGGCCAGGTGGCGCGTGAGCTTGCCGATGCTGGTGGTCTTGCCGGCGCCGTTGACGCCCACGACCATGATCACCGTGGGCGAGGCCTCGCCGACGACAAGCGGCTTCTCCAGCGGCGACAGCAGGTCGGTGATGGCATCGGCCAGCAGCGCCTTCACGGCCCCGGGATCGGTGGCCTTGTGGTCCTTGACGCGGCGCCTGAGGTCGGCCAGCAGCGCCTCGGTGGCCGCGACGCCGGCATCGGCCATCAGCAGCGCCGACTCGAGCTCCTCGTACAGGGCGTCGTCGATCTTCGTGCCGGTGAAGACCTGCGACAGGCTGGAGCCCGTCTTGCGCAGGCCGTGGGCCAGGCGGCCGAGCCAGCCGCTGCGTTCGGGAGCGGAGGCGGGCCCCGGCCCGGCCGCGGACGTGGTTTCGGCAGCGGGCGGCGTCAGGGCCTCTGGCGCGTCGGCAGGGGGCGGCGCCTTCTTGCGGAAGAAGCTGAACATCGACGTGGGGCCTGCGGCTGCAGACGGTGGGGGCCTTCACACCCGCCGCAGGCTGCGGGATATAATCGCGGGCTCAGGCGCTTTAGCTCAGTTGGTTAGAGCGACGGAATCATAATCCGCAGGTCCGGGGTTCAAATCCCTGAAGCGCCACCAGAACCGCGACGGCCCGAGTCCACCCTCGGGCCGTTTTTGCTCCGCCGCCCGGGCGGAGCGCCACAGCCCCTGGATCCACACCATGCTCCGCTGTGTCCCGATGCTCGCCGCCGCGCTGTGCTTCACGGCCGCCGCGGCCGCCACCGCCCAGCCCCTGCGCAGCTTCCCCGCCACGGCGCTGCGGGGCGAACTCGTCGTCACCGCGCCACCCGAGGCCCGGCTCAACCGCCAGCCTGCGCGGCTGGCGCCGGGCGCGCGCATCCGCGACGCCGGCAACCGCATCGTGCTCAGCGGCCAGGTCGTCGGGCAGAAGCTGCTCGTGCACTACACGCGCGACCCGCAGGGCAACCTGCTCGACGTCTGGCTGCTCACCCCGGCAGAGGCCGCGCGCAAGCCCTGGCCCAGCACCCCCGCAGAGGCGGCGGCGTGGCGCTTCGACGGCGCCGCCCAGACCTGGAGCAAGCCATGAACCCGGCCGACGTGAAGGCGCCGAAGAAGGTCTTCATCCGCACCTTCGGCTGCCAGATGAACGAGTACGACTCGGACAAGATGGCCGACGTGCTGCACGCCGCGCAGGGCTACGAGAAGACCGACGACCCCGAGGCCGCCGACCTCATCCTCTTCAACACCTGCAGCGTGCGCGAGAAGGCGCAGGAGAAGGTCTTCTCCGACCTGGGCCGCGTCAAGCACCTCAAGAAGAAAGGCGTGCTCATCGGCGTGGGCGGCTGCGTGGCCAGCCAGGAGGGCGCGGCCATCATCGAGCGCGCGCCCTACGTCGACCTCGTCTTCGGCCCGCAGACTCTGCACCGGCTGCCGAAGATGATCGAGGCCCGCACGCAGCAGCGGCGGCCGCAGGTCGACATCAGCTTCCCCGAGATCGAGAAGTTCGACCACCTGC
>JBILSW010000478.1:0-3160 GCA_044371895.1 Rubrivivax sp. | reverse complement strand
ATCGCGCTCGACGAGCCGGCCGCCGGCATGAACGCCACCGAGAAGGTGGTGCTGCGCGAGCTGATCGACCGCATCCGCAAGGACGGCCGCACCATCCTGCTGATCGAGCACGACGTGAAGCTGGTGATGGGCCTGTGCGACCGCGTCACCGTGCTCGACTACGGCAAGCAGATCGCCGAGGGCACGCCCGGCGAGGTGCAGAGGAACGAGAAGGTGATCGAGGCCTACCTGGGCGCCGGTCACGCCACGCATTGAGGAAGCGATGACGTCCAGCGACAAGGGCGAGGCCCTGCTCAAGGTCAGCGGCCTGAAGGTCGCCTACGGCGGCATCCAGGCCGTCAAGGGCGTGAGCTTCGAGGTCCGCCAGGGCGAGCTCGTCAGCCTCATCGGCGCCAACGGGGCCGGCAAGACGACGACGCTGAAGGCCGTCACGGGCACGTTGCCGGCGGCCGACGGCGAGATCCACTACCTGGGCAAGCCGATCCGGGGGCAGGGCGCCTGGGACCTGGTCGCGCAGGGGCTGGTGATGGTGCCCGAGGGCCGCGGCGTGTTTGCGCGCATGACCATCGTCGAGAACCTGCAGATGGGCGCCTTCGTGCGCAACGACAAGGTTGGCATCGCCGCCGACATCGATCGCGTCTTCGGCATCTTCCCGCGGCTGAAGGAGCGTGCCGCGCAGCTGGCCGGAACCATGAGCGGCGGCGAGCAGCAGATGCTGGCCATGGGCCGGGCGCTGATGGCGCAGCCCAAGGTGCTGCTGCTCGACGAGCCCAGCATGGGCCTGTCGCCGATCATGGTGGACAAGATCTTCGAGGTCGTGGCCGACATCCACGCCCGCGGCACCACGGTGCTGCTGGTGGAGCAGAACGCCAGCCGGGCCTTGGGCCTGGCCAACCGTGGCTACGTGATGGAGTCGGGCGAGATCACGATGACGGGCGAGGCCAAGGCGTTGCTCGCCGACCCAAAGGTGCGGGCCGCCTACCTGGGCGAGTAGCCCACTGCGCGCCGGCCGGGGGTTGTGCTGCGCCCGTGGCCTCGCCAAAATCCACCGGAGGGTCCGGCCCGCCGGCAACATGCCGACATGGCGCACGGGCTTCGAGAACCAGACGCTTCGGGGGGAGCATGCGGTCTGTGCGCAATCGCGGGCCAGGGCGCGGTGGGGTCGGGCGAGCCGGGCCTGGCTGCCGGCTGTGGCCGGTGCTGGTGGGCGCGGCCCTGCTGTCGGCCTGCGCCGGCGGTGGCGGTACCCTCGGCGAGGTGGCTGGCCGTGCCGGCAGCGCGCTCGGCGATGCGCTGGTCGCCACGGCGCAGCAGCGCATCGGGACCGTGCAGCCCTTCGAGCCCGGGCGCGCGCCGGCAACCACGCGGCCCCAGGCGCAGATCGAGCGCCTGCTGGCCAAGGGCACCGTGCGTGGCGATGAGCTGCTCGCCGAGATGCTGGCGGTGCGCCAGGCGGTCACGGCCGAGCGCAGCGCCCGCTCGGTGGCGCAGATGTTCGGCAGCGCGCCCACCGGGGGCAACGTCGATCCCCAGGACCTGCTGAAGGCCCGCGCCACCGAGGCCGCGTTGTCCACGGTGCTTGAGGTCGGCCGCCAGGCCCTGCTGACGTACTCGCTGCGCGAGCTCGACCGGCACCTGCTCGCCATCACCGGCGACGGCGACGCCCTGCGTCGCGAGACGGTGCAGATGCCCGACCCGCGGCGCCTGACGCCGCAGCAGCAGCAGCGCGCCGTGACGATGGGCGCACTCGTCGTCATGCTGCGGCTGAGCAACCAGGTGCTTGAGCGCGCGCGCAAGGACTTCGTGGAGCTCGAGACCGAATACGAGCGCCTGATCGAGCGCCGCGAGAAGGCCGCGCAGGTGCTGTACGGCGTGCTGGCGCGCGGGGTCGCCGGGCGCCAGGAGCTGCTGCGCAACGGTCTGACGGCGCAGGACGTGGCCTTCATCGACAGCCAGCTCGCGCGCATGCCGCTGGCCGATTTCGCGCAGGACGTCGGCGCGCAGAACGTGGCGCTGGGCTACCTGGCGCGCACCGACCCGTCGGCCTTTGCCGCGTACCGGGCCGAGTCGCAGGGGCTGGTCGGCCGCACCCGCGGGGCCGTGCGGCTGGCCGGGGGCGTCACGGCCTTCGGTGTGGTGCTCGCGGTGTTCGCCGAGCAGGTGGCGGCCGAGGCACGCTCCAGCCAGGGGCCGGATCTGGGGCCGCTGCTGCCGCTGATGGCCGAGTTCGGCCGCCAGGCCCTGCCTGCCATGAAGGCGGCGGCTGGGGCCGGGGGCGCCGGCTTCCGCTCGGCGGGCAGCTCGGGCCGCATCTTCCGGGTGCTCGATGCCGCCGGGGCTGGCGTCGAACTGTCGTCGTCCAGGGACGTCTACGCCGAGCTGCGCAAGCGCCGCGCCGACGACACGCTGCGCCAGGCGCTGTTCCGCAACGGCGCCTCAGGTCTGCTGCACCGGCTGTACCTGTGCAGCCCGGCCGAGGCCGGCCGCCTGCTCGACACCGCGCTGCCGGCGGCCGAACGCGCCGGCTTCGCGCGCAGCCACCTGGAGCTGAACGTGTCCGACTTCTCGTTCGCCAACAGCTTCGACGGTCCGCCCGAGCAACGGCCCGTGCGTGAGCGCGAGCTCGGCGACGCGCTGCTGCGGGCCGACCACCGCGAGCGCACCGCCGCCGACACGCGGGCCTTCGCGCCGCTGCAGCGCGCGGTGGCCGCCAGCGGCTTCGAGCGCTGGAACGATGACCAGTTGCTGCGCCTGATCTTCAGCAACCGCGAGGGCCTGGCCCAACACGCCACGCTCGAGCTGGGCAGCACGCGCGTGCGCCCGATCGCCACGCCGCGGGCCGTGTTCGCGTACGAGTCGCTGGTCGACCAGTGCCGTGGCCTCGTCGCCGAAGACGCACCGCGGCCGGCCGTGGTGCCGGCGGCTACCGGCCGCGCTGCGGCCCCAGTGCCCCCGGCCGCCCGCGCGCCTGACAGCCGACCGCTCCCTACCCCCGGCCCCGCCACTTTCCCGCCCGCCACGCCACCGCCCGCCACGCCACCGCCACCCCGCCGCAGCGGCCCGGCGCCGGCCGCGCCCCCGCCGGCGCGCTGACCGGGCCACCGGCCCCAGCGCCGCCGCCCCACCCCCCCCTTCACCACCCCCACCGGAGGATGCTTTC
>JBILSW010000476.1:0-3166 GCA_044371895.1 Rubrivivax sp. | reverse complement strand
AGCAGGGGACGACAACCTCGCGGCTATCATCCGAAATCGACTCTATCAGAACGAACAATTCAGCGCCACGCCGGCCCGCCGGCCGCCGGAAGGAGAAGCGGATGAGCTCGCGAGCGCCCTTGCCCCCGTATCCCGCGAGCCGGCCGCGCCGGCTGCGGCGCGATGCCTTCACCCGGGCGCTGGTGCGCGAGGCGCGGCTCGCGCCCGAGGACCTGATCTACCCCGTGTTCCTGCTCGCCGGCAGCGGCCAGGCGCAGGACGTGGCCAGCATGCCCGGCGTGCAGCGCCGCAGCGTCGATGGCCTGTTCGCGGTGGCCGAGCAATGCGTGGCGCTGGGTGTGCCGGTGATGGCGCTGTTCCCGGTGATCGACCCGGCGCTGAAGACGCCCGACGGACGCGAGGCGCTCAGCCCCGAGGGCCTGGTGCCCACCGCGGTGCGCGAGCTGAAGAAGCGCTTCCCGCAGCTGGGCCTGCTCACCGACGTCGCGCTCGACCCCTTCACCAGCCACGGCCAGGACGGCCTGCTCGACGACACCGGCTACATCCTCAACGACGAGACGGTGGACGTGCTGCGCCGCCAGGCGCTGGTGCAGGCCGAGGCCGGCGTGGACATCGTGGCGCCCAGCGACATGATGGACGGCCGCATCGGCGCCATTCGCGCCACGCTGGAGGGCGCGGGTCGCATCCACACGCGGATCATGGCCTACAGCGCCAAGTACGCCAGCGCCTTCTACGGCCCGTTCCGCGACGCGGTGGGCAGCGCGAAGAACCTCGGCAAGGCCGACAAGAAGGTCTACCAGATGGACCCCGGCAACTCCGACGAGGCGCTGCGCGAGGTGGCGCTGGACATCGCCGAGGGCGCCGACATGGTGATGGTCAAGCCCGGCATGCCCTACCTGGATATCGTGCGCCGCGTGAAGGACGAGTTCCGCGTGCCGACCTTCGCCTACCAGGTTAGCGGCGAGTACAGCATGCTGAAGGCCGCCGCGGCCAACGGCTGGCTCGACCACGACGCGGTGATGATGGAGAGCCTGCTGGCCTTCCGGCGGGCCGGCGCCGACGGCGTGCTGAGCTACTTCGCGCTCGACGCCGCGCGGCTGCTGCGCCAGCGCTGAAGCGCACCGCCGGCCTCGCGCATGCGCGTCTTCTACATCGCCAGCGATCAGTTCCGCGAGCTCGACGGCCTGCCCGACGCGCTGCCCGAGGGCGGCTTCCTGTGGGTGGGCAGCGCGCGCCGCGAGTTCGAGGTGCACAGCACCGACGTGCAGGCCGCGCTGCAGCGCTGGACGGGCGGGCAGCTTGTCGACCTGCACGTCTCGGACCTGCTGAACAACCAGCTGCCCAGCCACTTCGACTACACCAGCTGGTACGACGTGATGGTGTTCCGCCGCCTGGCCCCCGGCGCCGGCACCGAGAGCCTGTTCGTCGACGACTCGCGCGGCACGCTGGCCAGCGCGCGCAAGGCGTTGCAGGGCATCGACACCAGCCCGGTGGGCTTCGCGATCTTCGACCGAGTGCTCGTCACCGTGCACCCGGCCGACTGCGCCGTGCGCGAGCACTTCGCCTCGCGGCTGGCGGCCATGGCCACGGGGCCGGACTCGCGGGGCGCGGGGCGGCTGCCCGCCAGCAGCGCCGACCTGATGCTGCGCATGGTGAACCACATGGTGGACAGCTACCTCGACCTGCGGCGGCTGCTGACGCGGCAGCTCGGCTACCTGCAGCAGGAGCTGCTCGACCCGCGCAGCCGCTTCGACGACTGGGGCATGCTCCTGGACAGCCGCAACGCGCTGCACATGCTCGAGGATACCTGCGAGGACCAGCGCAGCGCCGTGCAGGAGTGGATCGACGCGATGGACGAGTGGCCCGACGAGCCGGCCAAGGACAAGCGCCGCGAGCGCGAGTTGCTGCGCGTGCGCTCGCGCGACGTGCTCGAGCACATCGAGCGCGTGCTCAGCCACGTGCGGCGCCTCGAGCAGAGCGCCGAGACGGCGGTGCAGATGCACTTCAGCGCGCTGGGCCACCGCACGAACCACATCATGCGCACGCTGACCGCGCTGACGGCCATCTTTCTGCCGCTGAACCTGATCACCGGCTTCTTCGGCATGAACTTCGAGTTCCTGCCGCTGATCCACGACAGCTCCGGCGTCTGGGTGGCCGTGCTGCTGATGACGGTGGTGGTGGTGGGCTTGGTGCTGATGTTCCGGCGCAACCGCTACCTCGGCTCGCGCGGCGAAGGCTGATGCCCGCGCTGACGCCGCGACAGTTCTGGGTGCTCGTGGCCCTCACGCTGGTGTGGGGCCTGAACTGGCCGGTGATGAAGGCCGGCGTCAGCGGGCTGCCGTCGGCGCCCAGCGCCTACCCGCCGCTGACGTTCCGCGCGCTGTCGATCGGGCTGGGCCTGCCGGTGCTGGCGCTGGCGCTGGTGTGGCTGAAGGTGCCGTTTTCGATGTCGCGCCGCCACTGGCGCGAGCTGGGCCTGCTGACCCTGGCCAACATGCTGGTGTGGCACGTGGTGGTGATCATCGGCGTGCAGCAGCTGAGCTCGGGGCGCTCGGCGATCCTGGGCTACACGATGCCGGTGTTCGCGGCGCTGTGGGGGCGCTGGATCTGGGGCGACCGGCTGGCGCCTCAGGCCTGGGCCGGCGTGGCCGCTGCCGGTGGCGGCGTGCTGCTGCTGTTGTGGAGCGAGCTCTCGGCCCTCGGCGGCCAGCCCGACGCCGTGCTCGCCATCGTGGCCGCGGCAGCGGTGTGGGCCTACGGCACGCACCGCCTGCGACGCAGCCCCATCGACGTGCCGCTGCTGGCCATCGTGTTCTGGATGACGGCCATCACCGCCCTGGCGATGGCGCTGGCCGCCGTGCTGATCGAGCGCGGGCAGTGGCGCTCACCGGAGCCGTTGGTGTGGGGCAGCATCGCCTACAACGCCGTGGGCGTGTTCGGCTTCGCGCACGCGGCCTGGTTCTACCTGGCGCGCACCATGCAGCCGGTGGCCAGCTCCATCAGCGTGATGCTGATCCCGGTGCTCGGCGTGTTCAGCGGCGCGCTGCTGCTGGGCGAGACTTTGCACGGCACCGACTGGGCGGCGGTGGCTCTGATCGTGCTGGCGATCGCGCTGGTGCTGCTGAGGCGCTAGATCACGCGCCGCCGCGTCAGCGGCGGGTTGCGC
>JBILSW010000224.1:0-5502 GCA_044371895.1 Rubrivivax sp. | reverse complement strand
GTCAACGTGGGGGCCAGTGGCGAGGGCAGCGGCTACACCCGCATCCCCGAGCGCAGCACCTGGCGGCTGGACGCCGCCGCCGACGACCTGCACATCTGCAGCAACGAGACCATCGGCGGCCTGGAGTACCCCGCCGAGCCCGACGTGGGCGACGTGCCGCTGGTGGCCGACATGTCCAGTTCCATCCTGAGCCGGCCGGTGGACGTGACGCGCTACGCCTGCATCTACGGCGGCGCGCAGAAGAACATCGGCCCCGCGGGGCTGACGCTCGTGATCGTGCGCGAGGACCTCATCGGCCATGCCCAGCCGGCCACGCCCACGGCCTTCGATTACCGGGTGGTGGCCGACAACGACAGCATGTTCAACACGCCGCCGACCTGGGCCATCTACATGGCCGGGCTGGTGTTCGCCTGGATCAAGGCCGAAGGCGGCGTGGCCGCGATGGCCGAGCGCAACGCCGCCAAGGCGGCGCTGCTGTACGGCGCGCTCGACGCCAGCGGGCTGTTCGTGGCGCCGGTGGCGCCCGGGCACCGCAGCCGCATGAACGTGGTGTTCCGCCTGCGCGACGAACGGCTGGACGGCGCTTTCCTGAAGGGCGCACAGGAACGCGGGCTGGCGCAGCTCAAGGGCCACCGCTCGGTGGGCGGCATGCGCGCCTCGATCTACAACGCCATGCCGATCGAGGGCGTGCAAGCCCTGGTGGACTACCTGCGCGAGTTCGAGCGCGCGCATGGCTGAGCCGGCCGAGGGCGGCCCGCCGCGGCTGGACTTTCCGGCACCGGGCCGCGCCACGATCACGCTGGCGCGGCCGGCGCAGCTCAACCGCCTTCACCGCACCGACCTGCTGGCGCTGCAGGCCCACAGCGAGCGGCTCGCGGCCGAGCCGGGCCTGCGTGTGGTGGTGCTGCGCGCCGAGGGGCGCCTGTTCTGCGCCGGCTTCAACCTGGCCGAGCTGGGCAGCGGCGGCACGGCGGCGGCCGACGACCCGCAGCTCTTCGAGCGGACGGTGGACGCCCTCGCGGCGCTGCCCGTACCCACCCTCGCGCGGCTGCACGGCGGCGTCCACGGCGGTGCCGTCGACCTGGCGCTGGCCTGCGACTTCCGCGTCGGCGACGCCGGCCTGCAGCTGCGCATGCCGGCGGCACGCATCGGGCTGCACTACTACCCGGGCGGCTTGCGCCGCGCGGTGTCGCGCCTGGGGCTCGCCGCGGCCAAGCGTCTGTTCCTGCTGGCCGAGATGCTGGACGCGGCACAGCTGCGCGAGCTCGGCTACCTCGATGTCGTCGTGGCCGCCGAGGCGCTGGATTCCGAGGTCGAGCGCATCGCCGCGGCGCTGCTGGGCGGCGGGCCGCTGGCGCTGTCGGGCATGAAGCGCTCGCTCGACGAGATCGCGGCCGGCACGGCCGACGCTGCGGTTCTGGCCGCGCGCGTGCAGCGCTGCGCCACCAGCGCCGACCTGCAGGAAGGCCTGGCCGCGCTGGCGGACAAGCGCCTCCCGCGCTTCGAGGGGCGTTGACGGGGGCGGGTTCGCCCCTGGCCCGCTACCAGCGCTCGACCGAGGGCCGCAGGTCGAGCTCGAAGGTCCAGGCGTCGCGGGGCTGGCGGTGCAGCCACCAGTAGGCCTCGGCGATGTGGTCGGGGTGCAGGATGCCGTCGGGCCCGGCGGCGGCCACGTGCTGCGCGAAGTGCTCGCGCGCGAAGGCGGTGTAGATGAGGCCGTCGATCACCACGTGGGCCACGTGCAGGCCCTGCGGCCCGAGCTCGCGCGCCATCGACTGCGCCAGCGCACGCAGCGCGGCCTTGCCCCCGGCGAAGGCGGCGAAGCCGGCGCCGCCGCGCAGGCTGGCCGTGGCCCCGGTGAACAGCAGCGTGCCGTGCCCGCGCGGCAGCATCACGCGGGCGGCCTCGCGGCCCACCAGGAAGCCCGCCAGCGCGCACATCTCCCAGACCTTGAAGTACTTCTGCGCCGTCGTCTCCAGGATGGGGAAGCGCACGTTGCCGCCGACGTTGAACACCACCGCGCGCACCGGGCCCACGTCGGCCTCGACGCGGTCGAAGAAGGCGCCGACCTGCTCCTCGCGCCGCGCGTCCAGGCCGAAGGCGCGGGCGCGGCCGCCGTCGGCGACGATGCCGTCCACCAGCGGCTGCAGCGCCGCAGCGGTGCGCCGCGCCACGCAGACCTCGTAGCCCTGCCGCGCAAAGCGCCTGGCGATGGCCGAGCCGGTGGCGTCGCCCGCGCCGATCACGCAGCACACGCCGGGTTGTTGCAGGGCGTCGTCCATGCCGGCCGCCGTCACGCGCGCGCCGTGGGCCGGGCCGACACGGCGGCGAACCAGCGCGCGAGGTTGCCCATATCGGGCGGGATGCGCAGCCCCACGGCCTTGCCCAGCACCAGGGCGCACTGCGCGACGATGTCGGCCATCGAGTAGGCCGGGCCGGCGATGAACTCGCGCCCGGCCAGCTCGCCGTCGAGCCAGGCCATGGCGGCCAGCGCGCGGCCGCGCGCGTGCTGCGCCACCTCGGGCACCTGCTCGACGCGGCCGCGGTAGAACTCGCTGCTGTGCAGGAAGGCCTCGGCGATGGGGCGAGAGAGCTCGAACTCCATGCGCAGCGTCCACATCTCGACCTGCGCGGCCTCGCGGGCGGTGCGCCCCATCAGCGACGGTTCGGGATGCAGCGCCTCGAGGTAGCGGCAGATGGCGAGCGACTCGGTCACCGTGCTGCCGTCGTCGAGTTCGAGCACGGGCAGCCGGCCCAGCGGGTTCAGGCGCAGGAAATCCGGCGTCTGGTTGGCGCGGCCCGCGGCGTCAACCTCCCGCCGCGGCAGCGACAGACCTTTCTCGGCCAGGAAGATGCGCACGCGCCGGGGGTGCATGCCGGGGGTGAGGTCATGGAGCAGCATGGGTCGGTCTCCTTCGGCTGGGGTGCTTGCGGCGTTCAGGCGCCGGGCGGCCCGCTGGGGCGCTCTGGCAGCCCGGCCGGCTCCGGCGGCGGCCGCATCGAGCGCACGATCCGCGTGGCCACCTCGCGGGCCAGCTCGTCCAGCGGCAGCTGTGCGCCGGGAACACGCCCGCCGCGCAGCGCTGCGGCGCCGTGGATGGCGCTCCAGGCGAACAACGCGTCGCGTTCGTCCGGTGGCGCGGCGACCACGCCGGCGCGATGCAGGCCGGCCAGCGCCGCAAGCAGGTAGTCGTGGCCGTGGCGGCGTTCGCGGGGAGCCGCGGTCGCGCGGTAGTCCGCCGCCTGGGCGCCGAACATCAGGCGCCACAGGGCGGGCTCGGCGTCGGCGAACCCGAGGTAGGCGCGAGCCAGGGCCTGCAGGCGCGCCTGCGCCTCGGCGGCGCCACGCGGGGGGCGCTCGATGTCGAAGGCCGCCGCAAAGCGGGCGTGCAGGCGGTCGAACCCGACGCGGGCCACCTCGAGCAGCAGGTCCTCGCGGCTGGCGAAGTGACGGTAGGCAGCAGCGGGCGTCACGCCGATCCCGGCGGCGAGCTGCCGCAGAGACAAGCCCTCGATGTCCGGGGCGGCCAGTGCGGCGTCGAGCAAGGCCTTGCGCAGGTTGCCGTGGTGAAAGCCCCTGGCTGCCAGGGCCTGGGCGGGCCCGGACGGGGCAGAGGTCACAGCGCGCAGCATCGCCTGATGTTATTGGTGTTTACTTGTGCTCGGCAAGCCCCTAGCATGTGAACATCGTTTACTTCAGGAGATCGACATGACGATGGCACTTGGATCCCGGCAGGGCGGCGCACGGGCCTCGGAGGGGGCCGGGGCCCGCCGTGTGCTCACGCGGGTGGGTGCCCTGGCGGTGATCGACACGGGGCCGCCAGGCCCAGCGGGCGAGGTCGTCGTGCTGTGGCCGTCCATCCTGGCCGACCACGGCATCTACCGGGCAACGATCGAGGCCTGGCGAGGCCGACACCGCCTGGTCGTCGTCGACGGCCCGGGCCACGGCGACAGCGGCCCGGCCCCGGGGCCTTTCGCGATGGCCGACTGCGCGCAGGCGCTCGGCGAGGTGCTCGATGCGCTGGGCGTGGCGCAGCCGGCGGTCGTCGTCGGCACGTCCTGGGGCGGCCTGGTGGCCGGCGAGTTCGCGCTGGCGGCGCCCGGCCGGACCCGCGCTGTGGTCATGCTCAACACCCCGGTGCATACCGCACCGCGCGGCCCCGGCCTCGGCGACCGCTTCGTCGTCTGGGGCGCGCGCTGGCTGACGGGGCTGAGCCTGTACCGCGAAGGCGTGGCCAAGGCCTTCTTCCTGCCGGCCACCCGCGCGCAGGGTGGTGCCGCCGTGGAGGCGTTCCATCGCCATCTTCAGCGCGCCGATGGCGCGGCGCTGGCACCTGCCGTGCGCTCGGTGCTGCTGGAGCGCGAGCCGCTGGCCCCGAGGATGCGCGGCATCGAGGCGCCCACGCTGTTCGTGGCCGGCCGGCACGACGCGATGTACCCGCCGGAGAGCCTGCGCGACGCCGCCGCCACCCTGCCCCGGGGCCGCTTCGAGGTGCTCGACACAGCCCACATCTCGATGGTGGACGCGCCGGGCCAGACCACGGCGCTCATCGACGGCTTCCTCGCATCGCTGGGCTCGGCACCCCGCTGACCCCACCGGGCGCCGCCACGCGGGCCATTGCGGTTGCGGGGCGGCGTGGCCGTCAGGGCGAGGACAGGTCCAGCGTCGCCACCGGTGCGCCGGGCGCCGGGGCCTCGTGGCTGGCCACGATCCAGGCCTGTTCGGCGGCCACGGCGTGGCCCGCCAGGGCCTCGTGCAGCCAGGCCGCCGAGGGCGCGTCGAGCGCGTTGAAGGGCTCGTCGAGCAGCACCACGGGCGTGCCGGCCGCCAGCGCCGCCGCCAGCCACACCTTGCGCTGGTTGCCGCTGGACAGCTGCGCGATGCGCGGCTCGAGGAACGGGCCCAGGCCCAGGCCCTGCACCGCCTCGGCCAGCGGGGCCTGGGCCGAGCGCGGGTACAGCGTGGCCATGAAGCCGAAGAACTCCGGCGCGCACAGGTGATCGAAAGCCGGCGCACCGGGCCCGCACCAGAACACCTGCCGGCGGTAGCCCAGCGGGTCGGCGGTGGCATCCGCGCCCGCGGCCACGCGGCGGCCGGCAAAGGGCTGCAGCGCGCCGGCCAGCACCTTCAGCAGCGTGCTCTTGCCGCTGCCGTTTGCGCCGCGCAGCCAGGTCAGCCCCGGCGCGAAGGCGCCGTCCCACATCGCCAGCACGTGGCGGTTGGCGTACGAGAAGCACAGGCCCTCGGCCTTCAGCAGCGGTGCCGTCACGGCAGCACCTCGCTGCCCAGGGCCACGGCCACCGCCAGCAGGAAGATCCAGCGGGCCGACTGCAGCGAGGCGTCGGCCAGGGGCACGCGCAGCGCCAGCGCCACCGCCAGCACCAGCCAGCCTGCCCAGGCTGCGAGCACGGGCGCGTGGACGGCCGGCGCCGTACCCAGCACCACCGTAGCCAGGCCCGCCACGCCCGCCAGGGCCGGCGTGGCGGTGGCGGCGTCGAGCC
>JBILSW010000248.1:0-5234 GCA_044371895.1 Rubrivivax sp. | reverse complement strand
CAGGCCCGCTGCGACAGCGGCAAGGGTGCGCAGGCCACCAGCAGCGGGCGCAGCTCCAGCGCGGCCAGCGCCTGCGCGCGGGCCACCGCCGCCAGCACCAGCAGGGCCTGCAGCCCGAGCCACGCCGGTGCCCAGGCGGGCCGCCAGGCCGCCGCGGCCATCAGCAGCCCGCCCGCCCCGGCGGTGGCCAGCGCGTGACGCGCCGAACGCGGCGCCACCCCGCGCCCCAGTGGCCACAGCAGCAGCACCCGGCTGCACAGCGCCCAGGGGCGTGCTCGCAGCGCGGCTGCGGCGCTGCCGCCAGGGGCCAGTCCGGCCCACCGCGGCTGCGAGCCACGCCGCCGCAGCTGCTGCATCAGCACACCGGCGCCCAGCATCAACGTCAGCGCCGCCAGGCCCGCGGCCACCACAGAGCCTGCCCGGCCGGCCAGCCAGGACGGCGATTGCGCCAGCAACGCCAGCAGCCCGAGAGCCTGAAGACCTGCCCAGGGCAACGAAGCGAGCGCGACGATGCGCAGGTCGGAGCGCCGCGTCACGTGCGGCGCCAGCGGCAGCGCCCGCTCGGCCTCTTGCCACGCCGAGGGCCACAGGCGCTGGCGCACGGTGGCCAGCAGCGCCACGCCCACGCCGGCGCAACCCAGCACGGCCAGCGGCACCCAGACCCCACCCGCCGCCGCGCCGCGGGCCAGCGGCAGCGCGGCCCAGGCCGCCAGCGCCTGCGCGGCGCCCAGCGCCGTGTCCATCCCGGCGCCACCGGTGGCCACCAGCACGGCCACGGCCGCGAACACGGCCCAGCGCCCGACCCAGCGCCGCAAGCCCAGCCAGCAGGCCGCCGCGTGCACGCGGCCATACGACCAGCCCTCGAAGGCTGGCCCCCGGGTGGCTTCGAGCGGGCGGCGGATCACGCGAGGAGCGTACCCCGCCCGCAGGCCGTCAGGCCCGCTCGAACACAGCGGCGATGCCCTGCCCGCCGCCGATGCACATCGTCACCAGCGCGTAGCGCTTGCCGGTGCGGTGGAGTTCGTGGATGGCCTTGACGGCCAGGAAGGCGCCGCTGCAGCCGATGGGGTGGCCCAGCGCGATGGCGCCGCCGTTGGGGTTGACCTTGGCCATGTCGAACTCAAGGCCGCGCGCCACGGCCAGCGCCTGTGCGGCGAAGGCCTCGTTGCTCTCGATGACGTCGATCTGGTCCAGCGTCAGGCCGCCCTTCTTGAGCGCCAGCCGGGTGGCGGGGATCGGGCCCTCGCCCATGATCTCGTTGGGCACGCCGGCCACCGCGTAGCTGACCAGCCGCGCCAGCGGCTTCGCGCCCGCGCTGGCGGCCGCCTTGGCGTCGCCCAGCACCAGGAAGGCCGCGCCGTCGTTGATGCCGCTGGCGTTGCCGGCCGTGACCGTGCCGTCCTTCTTGAAGGCCGGCTTCATCTTGCCCAGCGTCTCCATCGTGGTGGAGGCCTTCACGTGCTCGTCGGTGTCGAACACGACCTCGCCCTTCTTCGTCTGCTTCACGATGGGAACGATCTGGCCCTTGAAGCGGCCCTCGGCAATGGCCGCGGCGGCCTTGCGGTGCGATTCGACCGCGAAGGCGTCCTGCTCCTCGCGCGTGAGGCCCCACTTGACGGCCAGGTTCTCGGCCGTGATGCCCATGTGACCGACGCCGAAGGGGTCGGTCAGCGTCGCCACCATCGTGTCGATCATCTGCACGTTGCCCATGCGCGCGCCGCTGCGCATCTGCGTGCTGAGGTAGCCGCCGCGGCTCATGACCTCCACGCCGCCGCCGACGCCGTACTCGCAGTCGCCGAGCAGGATGTTCTGCGCCGTCGTCACGATGGCCTGCAGGCCGCTGCTGCACAGCCGGTTGACGGCCATTGCCACGCTGTCCATCGGCAGGCCGGCCTGGATGCTGGCCACGCGCGGCACATAGGCGAAGCGGCTCTCGGTGGGGATGGTGTTGCCCACCGTGACGTAGTTGATCTGCGCCGGATCGATGCCGCTGGCGCCGACGCTGGCCTTCATGACGGTGCCGGCGAGTTCGGCCGGCTCGATGTCGGCCAGGCTGCCGGCGAAGGTGCCGATGGCGGAACGGAGGGCGGAAAGGACGACGACTTCGCGCTGGCTCATGGGGCGGTCTCCGGCTGGCTGTGGTTGGGATGATGGAAAACCCTGATCTTACGCCGCGCCCCCTGGCGCGGGCCTGACAAGGCCCGGTGGGCGGAGTGGGCGCGTGATGAGGCGTGCGACTGGGGGTGGCGGACTATCCTTCGGCCTGATGCCCGCTTCCGCCGGTACATCGCCTCAGCCGATGCCTGCCCGACTCCTGCTGCTCGAAGACGAACAGGCCATCGCCGACTCGCTGCTGTACGTGCTGCGCAGCGAGGGCTTCGAGGTCGTGCACCACCGTCTGGCCCGCGATGCGCTGGCCGAGGTGGAGCGCCTGCCGCCCGATCTGGCGCTGCTGGACGTCGGCCTGCCCGACGGCAATGGTTTCGACGTCTGCCGTGCCCTTCGGCGCACCCACGGTCTGCCGATCGTGTTCCTGACCGCTCGCGACGATGAGATCGACCGCGTGCTGGGCCTGGAGCTGGGCGCCGACGACTACGTGGGCAAGCCCTTCTCGCCGCGCGAGGTGTGCGCGCGGGTGAAGGCCGTGCTGCGGCGCACGGCCACGGGCGAACCGGCCCCGGCCCACCGCCTGCTGCGGCTTGACGAACCCAACCAGCGCATCCACGGCCCGCAGGGGCCGCTGCCGCTGACGCGGCTGGAGTACCGGTTGCTGGCGGTGCTGCTGCGCCAGCCGCAGCGCATCTTCTCGCGCGCCGAGCTGATGTCGCGGGTCTGGGCCGAGGCGCCCGACACCGCGGACCGCACGGTCGATGCCCACGTGAAACTGGTGCGCGGCAAGCTGCGCGAGGCCGGGCTGCCGGCCGACCTGATCCAGACCCACCGCCACATGGGCTACTCGTTGCAGCCCTGAGCCAGGCTCATGCGCATCGGACTTCGGCTCCTGCTGGCCTTCCTGCTGGTGCTGGGCCTGGGCCTGGTGGTGGTGCTGCGGGTCTTTCTCGAGGAGGTGAAGCCCGGCACGCGCATGGCCATGGAAGACAGCCTGGTGGACACCGCCTACACGCTGGCGCAACTGGCCGCCCCCGAGCTGAAGGCCGGCACCCTGGCCACCGGCGCCTTCGCGCAGGCCTTGCGCGCGCTGCCCGAGGTGCGCCCGCAGGCCACGCTCTGGGGCTTCCCCAAGGAACGCATCGACACGCAGGTGAGCGTCACCGACGCCCGGGGCGTGGTGGTGTTCGACACCCGGCCCGGGTTCATCGGCCGCGACCACTCGCGCTGGAACGACGTGCTGCGCACGCTGCGGGGCGAGTACGGCGCCCGCTCCAGCGCCACCGCGCCCGACCGGCCCGACGACACCGTGATGCACGTGGCCGCGCCCATCCGCGACGAAGGCCGCATCATCGGCGTGCTGACCGTTTCGCGGCCCAACCGCACGCTCGAACCCTACATCGACCGCGGCCGGCAGCGCGTGCTCGCGGCCTCGTGGGTGCTGCTGGGCGTCACGCTGGCCGTGGGCGGTCTGCTCACGTGGTGGATCGCCAGCTCGCTGCAGCGGCTGCAGGCCTACGCCCTGGCCGTGGCCCGCGGCGACCGCGCCGTGCCGCCGCGCATGGGCCGCTTCAGCGGCAACACCGAGTTCCACGACCTGGCGCAGGCGGTCGAGCGCATGCGGCTGCGCCTGGAGGACAAGGCCTACGTCGAGCACTACGTGCACACCCTCACGCACGAGCTGAAGAGCCCGCTGGCGGCCTTGCGCGGCGCGGCCGAGGTGCTGCAGGAGCCGCTGCCCGAGACCGAGCGCCAGCGCTTCGCGGCCCACGTTCAGCGCCAGACCGAGCGGCTGCAGCAGCTCATCGACCGCCTGCTGGGCCTGGCCGCCGTGGAGCAGATGCGCCAACTGGAGGACGCCGAGGTGCTGGACCTGGCCGCCCTCACGCGCGACCGCCTGGCCGCCCAGGAGCCGCGCCTGCGCCGCAAGGGCCTGCAGGTGCAGGCCGTGCTGGACGACACGCTGCGCGTGCGGGGCAGCCGCTTCCTGCTGTCGCAGGCCCTGCACAACCTGCTGGACAACGCCATCGACTTCTCGCCGCCGGGCGGCACGCTGCATATCGCGTGGCATCGCGCGGAAAACCACCCGAACGAGGCCACGTGGTCGGTGCGCGACGAAGGGCCGGGCGTGCCCGACTACGCCCTGCCGCGCGTGTTCGAGCGCTTCTACTCGCTGCCGCGACCGGACACGCAGGAGCGCAGTTCGGGCCTGGGCCTGTGCTTCGTGCGCGAGGTCTGCGAGCTGCACCGGGGCCGCGTGAGCGTCGACAACGTGCCCGGTGGCGACGCGGCCGCCGAGCCGGCGGGCTGCCGCGCCAGCCTGACGCTGCCGCTTCACGACGCGGCTTGAGGGCGCCGCCGCGGTTGCGGCTTCACGCCCGTTTCACGTTCGGCGCATGGCCGCTGCACCGGGGCTTTCCAGAATGGGACGAGGACGACGCGACGTGTCCGCACACCCCACTCTCCCCGGAGCCGCCCATGAACCGATTTCCCCTGCTCGGCAAGTTGCTGACCATCGCTGCGCTCACCGCCGTGCTGCTGGTGGCGCTGGCCGCAGTGCGCGGCATCGTCAACGAGCGCAGCGGCTACCGGCAGCAGGCGCAGGCCGAGGTGGCCGCGGCGCACGCCGGCCCGCAGACCGTGGTCGGCCCCGTGCTGTGGCTGCCCTACACCGAGACCCTCGTCCGCATGGTCAAGGAAGACACCGAAGCCGGCCCGCGGCAGCGCCAGGAGCTCGTCACCGAAGAACACGTCCTGCTGGTGTATCCCGCCACATGGAAGGTCCGCAGCCAGCTCGTCCCCGAGCAGCGGCACCGCGGCATCTTTCCCGTCACGGTCTACGCCAGCCAGCACCAGGCCAGCGGGGAGTTCGTGTTGACCGAGCCCCAGCCCGCCCGGCCGGGCGGACAGGTCAAGCTGGGCCGACCGCTGCTGCTGATGGGCGTGAGCGACGCCCGCGGGCTGCTGGGTGCCCCACGGGTGCAGATCGCGGGCCAGACGCTGGCCCTGCAGCGGGCCCCGGCCCGCGCGCCGCTGCCCCTGGCCGTCGAGATCGACCCCGACCTGCTGCGGCCCGGGGCCACGCTGGCGCTGGAGCTGCAGTTCGAGCTCGCCGGCACGGGCCG
>JBILSW010000475.1:0-3177 GCA_044371895.1 Rubrivivax sp. | reverse complement strand
CAAGATGGTGCTGGCCGGCCGCGCCATCTACGGCGAGGACATCCAGAAGCTGAAGCGCCGCATCGAGGCCGAGGACTACACGGTCGCCAGGGGCCGCAGCGCCCGCATGGATATCGGCGCCGAGTACGCCGCGCGCATCACCGGCGACTGCCGGCTGGCGCGGCCCATGAAGGTGGTGGTCGACAGCGGCAACGGCATCCCCGGCGCCAGCGCGCCGGGCATCCTGCGTGCGCTGGGCTGCGATGTGATCGACCTGTACAGCAAGGTCGACGGCGACTTCCCCAACCACCATCCTGACCCCAGCAAGCCCGAGAACCTCGAGATGCTCAAGGCCGTGGTGCACGCCACCGGTGCCGAGATCGGCCTGGCTTTCGACGGCGACGGCGACCGGCTCGGCGTGGTCACTGCCGGCGGCAACATCATCTACCCCGACCGCCAGATCATGCTGTTCGCGCGCGACATCCTGGCGCGGCACCCGGGCGCGCAGATCATCTACGACGTCAAGTGCAGCCAGCGCCTGCCGGCGGCCATCCGCGAGGCCGGCGGCCGGCCGCTGCTGTGGAAGACCGGCCACTCGCTGATCAAGGCCAAGCTCAAGGAGACCGGCGCGCCCTTCGCCGGCGAGATGAGCGGCCACCTGTTCTTCGGCGAGCGCTGGTACGGTTTCGACGACGCCATGTACACGGCGGCGCGGCTGTTGGAGATCCTGTCGCGCCACGCCGACCCCAGCGCCTTCCTCGACGCGCTGCCCACCAGCTACTCGACGCCCGAGCTCAACGTGGCCTGCGCCGAGGGCGAGCACCATGCCGTGGTGGCCGAACTGCTGGCGCGCGTGGCCGATGGCCGCCTGGCGTTCGAGGGCGGCGAGGTCGGCACCATCGACGGCCTGCGCGTGGACTTCGCCGACGGCTTCGGCCTCATCCGCGGCAGCAACACCACGCCGGTGCTGGTGCTGCGCTTCGAGGGCCACACGCCCGAGGCGCTGAAGCGCATCCAGGAGCAGTTCATGCAGGTCCTGCGCAGCGTGAAGCCCGACGCCACGGTGGGCGCTTCGGCGCACTGAACACGGCCGCATGAAGGAGGCGCTGGCGCGCACGGTGTACGCGCTGGCGCTGCGGCTGGCCACGCCGATGTACCTGGCGCGGCTGTGGTGGCGCGGCCGGCGCGAGCCGGGCTACCGCGAGCACCTGGCCGAGCGCTTGGGCTTCGGCCCGGCCGAGGCACCGGGCCGCGTGTGGATCCACGCCGTCTCGCTGGGTGAGACCAAGGCTGCGGAGCCGCTGATCGCCGAACTCCGCGTGCGCGATCCGGCCCTGCGCCTGTTGCTCACGCATGGCACGGCCACCGGCCGTGCCGCCGCCCGCGCGCTGCTGCGCGATGGCGACCTCGCCTGCTGGCAGCCTTGGGACACGCCAGGCGCCGTGCGCCGCTTCCTCGCCCGCCACCGGCCGGTGGTGGGCGTGGTGATGGAGACCGAAGTCTGGCCCGTGCTGCTGCAAGAGGCCGCCCGCGTCGGCGTGCCGCTGCTTCTGGCCAATGCGCGCCTGAGCGAGCGCAGCGCGCGCCGCGGCCGGCGCTTCGCGGCGCTGCTGCATCCGGCGCTGGCCCGTTTCGACGCCGTGCTGGCGCAGACCGAGGCCGACGCCGTGCGGCTGCGCGACAGCGGCGCGCGCGCCGTGCGGGTGGCGGGCAACCTCAAGTTCGAGATCGCGGTCGGCGGCGAGCGGCTCGCGCGCGGCGCGGCGTGGAAGGCGGCGCTCGGCCGCCCGGTGGTGCTGGCGGCCGTCACGCGCGAGGGCGAGGAGGCTGTGCTGCTGGCGGCCTGGCGCGCGGCGACGCGCGGCGACGCGTTGCTCGTCGTCGTGCCGCGTCACCCGCAGCGCTTCGACGAGGTCGCGGCCCTGGTGGCCTGCGCCGGCTTCACGCTGGCCCGCCGCAGCGGCTTTGCCGGCGATGCACCCGCGGGCGAGGCGCTGCGTGCCGAGGTCTGGCTAGGCGACAGCCTGGGCGAGATGCCGGCCTGGTACGCGCTGGCTGATGTGGCGCTGCTCGGCGGCAGCTTCGCGCCCCTGGGCGGCCAGAACCTGATCGAGGCCGCGGCCTGCGGCTGCCCGCTGCTGATGGGGCCGCATACCTTCAACTTCGCGCAGGCGGCCGAGCTGGCGATCGAGGCCGGCGCCGTACGGCGGGTGGACGACGCCGGAGCGGCAGTGTCGCAGGCGCTGCGCCTGTTGCACGACGGCCCCGAGCGGCAGGCCATGGCCGAGGCCGGCCGCGCCTTCACCGCGGCCCACCGTGGCGCCGCGGCGCGCATGGCCGAGGCCGTGCTGGCGGCGCGGGTTGTCAGGCCTTGAGCAGCGGCAGCATCGCCAGCCGGCCCGAACCCGGCATCACCTCGGCGTCGAGCGCGGCGCGCGGCACGCGCAGGTGCTCGGCCAGCACGGTGCGGAACACGGCGCGAAGGTCGGTGGTGACGCGCAGGTCGCGGCCCTCGAAGCGCTGCGCGCGGGCCAGGCCTGGCCAGTCGACCAGCACGCGGCCGCCGCGCACCGCACCGCCCAGCACGAAGGCGGCGCCGCCGGTGCCGTGGTCGGTGCCCAGAGTGCCGTTGACGGCGACCTCGCGGCCGAACTCGGTGGCCACGACGACGACCGTGCGGTCCCAGGTGCCGCCGGCCTGCAGGCCGCTGCGCAGCGCTTCCAGCGCGGCGTCGAGCGTGCGCAGGTTGTTGCTGGTGGCGCCGTTGGGCGCGCCTTGGTTGGCGTGGGAATCCCAGCCCGGCATGTCCAGCACGGCCACGGTGGCGCCGCGCTGCAGGAACTCGGCCGCGCGGGCGGCCAGGCCGATGGCGGCGCGGCGGCCGGCCCAGGGCCCGGCCGCCATGCCGGCTGGCATGGGCGCGGTCATGGCGCCGGCCATGGCGGGGTCCTCGCGCAGGCCCCGCGCACGGGCCAGCGCGGTGGCCAGGGCGGGGTCGGTCTGCCACAGCTCGGCCAGGCGGTTGACGAGGTCGGTGTCGGGCTCGGGCAGGGGCGAGGGCGCCCAGGTGTCCACGCCCGCGGCGCCGCGCAACACCAGCGGCACCGCGGTGTCCAGCGCCACGGCGCGCCCGCCGGCCATGTGCGGCAGCGCGCGCGCCAGCCAGCCGCTGGCCAGCTCGTGCGGCCGCGTGCCACC
>JBILSW010000474.1:0-3184 GCA_044371895.1 Rubrivivax sp. | reverse complement strand
TCGATAACCATCAGCCGCGCCGGGTTGCCCTCCAGGCTGGGGCGGCAGGCCAGCAGCGCCTTGGTGTAGGCGTCCTGCGGGCTCTCGAAGATCTGCTTCACGGGGCCGTGCTCGCGGATCTGCCCGTGGCGCATCACCACCACCTTGTCGGCGATCTCGCCCACCAGGCCCAGGTCGTGGCTGATGAAGAGCACGCTCATCTGGTGCGAGGCCTTGAGCTTGCCCAGCAGCTCGAGGATCTGGCGCTGGATGGTGACGTCCAGCGCCGTGGTGGGCTCGTCGGCGATCAGCAGCTTGGGCTCGCAGGCCAGCGCCATGGCGATCATCACGCGCTGCTGCTGGCCGCCGGACATCTCGTGCGGGTAGGCCTTCAGGCGGCGCGCCGGCTCGGGGATGCCCACCTCGTTGAGCAGTTCCTCGGCGCGCTTCCAGGCCGCGGCCTTCCCCAGGCCCATGTGCTTCATCAGCGGCTCGCACAGCTGCGAGCCGACGTCGAGCACCGGGTTCAGCGAGCTCATCGGGTCCTGGAAGACGCAGGCGATCTCCTTGCCGCGCAGCGTCTGCAGGTCGCGCAGGCCAAAGCCCAGCAGGTCCTGCCCCTTCCAGAGGATGCGGCCGCTGCGCTCGGCGTTGTCGGGCAGCAGGTTCAGCACGCTCATCGCGGTGACGCTCTTGCCCGAGCCCGACTCGCCCACAAGGGCCACGGTCTGGTTGGCGTCGATGTCGAAGGACACGCCCTTCACGGCCTCGGCACGCACGCCCTTGCCCATGCGGAAGGCGACGCGCAGGTCCTGGATCGAAAGCAGTTGGCTCATGGCACGCTCACTCCAGGCCTTCATTCCAAACCACGAAGCTTGGGGTCGAGCGCGTCGCGCAGCGCATCGGCCATCAGCGAAAAGGCCGTCACGAAGACCGCCATGAACAGCGTGGCCGCGGCCAGCTGCCACCAGTGGCCCAGGATCAGCTCGCTCTGCGCCTCGGCCAGCATCGTGCCCCACGACACCTGGTCGACGCGCACGCCCAGGCCCAGGTAGCTCAGGATGACCTCGGCCTTGATGAAGCCCACCGTCAGCAGGCTCATGCGCACCAGCACCACGTGGCTCACGTTGGGCAGGATGTGCTTGAACATGCGGCTCATGCTGCTGGCGCCGATGGCCTCGGCCGAGCGCACGTACTCGCGGCTGCGGTGCTTGATGAACTCGGCGCGCACCTGCCGGTACATGCCCGTCCAGCCCGTGAGGGCCAGGATGATGACGACGCTGCCCACGCCCCGGCCCACCACCGCGGCAAACGCGAAGATCAGCAGGATGTTCGGGATGCTCTCGAAGACGTTGTAGACCCACTCGAGGAAGTCGGCGATCTTGCCGCCGAAGAAGCCGCCGAAGGCGCCCAGCGCCGTGCCGATCAGCGTGGCCGCGATGGCGGCCGCCAGGCCCACCAGCACGCTGATCTCGGTGCCCTTGATCGCCTTGGCCAGCACGTCGCGGCCCAGGCGATCGCCGCCCAGCGGCAGCGTCTCGGCCTTGGGCACCTCGGCCGTCTGGAACTGCTTGGCGCGCTCCTCCCACTCGGCGTAGCGCGGGGCCAGCGGGTCCACGGCCGAGAGGTCGACGTTGGGGCCCTGGGGCGCGTCGATGGCGCCCGTGGCCTGCTTGGCCGCCGGCCCCATGAAGCCGGGCGGCGCGTTGGGCACGCCGATCTCGGCCTGCCAGTTCTTGGCCACCAGCCCCAGGGCGGCCAGCACGATGAGCACCAGGAACGCGAGGACGACGATCGCGCTGCCCAGGCCCACCTTGTCGGCCCGGAAGCGGCGCCACGCCGCGGCCCAGACGCCCTCGCTCTTCTGCAGTTCGGTGCCGGCGGCGCCGTCGGCCGACTGCGTGGTGATGTTGGCTGCGGTGTTCATGCCATTTGCTCCAGCAGCTCCATCACTTCAGCACGACCCGCGGGTCGGCGACCTTGTAGGCCAGGTCGGTGAGCAGGTTGATGAACATGGTCAGCACGGCCAGGTACACCGTGACGGCCTGGATGACGGGGAAGTCGCTGCGGTTCACGGCCAGCAGCACCTCGCGGCCGATGCCCGGGATGGAGAAGAACACCTCGATCAGGAAGCTGCCGACGAAGATGCCCGGCAGCAGCAGACCGATGTTGGTGAGGATGGGGATGGTGGCGTTGCGCAGCACGTGGCGGAACAGCACCGTGTTCTCCGTCAGGCCCTTGGCGCGCGCGGTGCGCACGTAGTCCTGGCCCAGCTCGTCGAGGAAGAAGCTGCGGTACAGCCGCGTCTGCGGCGCCAGGCTCACCAGCAGCGCCAGGAACACCGGCAGCGGCACGTAGGTGGCCAGGTTGGTCCAGAGGTTGTCGCTCCAGCCCTGCACCGGGAACCAGCCGAGCTGGAAGCCGAACACGTACTGGCCCACGATCACGTAGACCAGGAAGCTGATCGACAGCGCCACGGTGGTGACGACGGTGAGCGTGCGGTCGGTCAGGCTGCCGCGCTTGTAGGCCACGTACATGGCGATCGGGATCGCCAGCACCACCTCGAGGATGAGGATGGGCACCATCACCGTCAGCGTGGCCGGCAGCCGCGTGGCAAACAGGTTGGCGATGCTCTCGTTGGTGGCCCAGCTCTTGCCCCAGTCGAAGGTGACGATCTGCTTGACGAAGATCCACAGCTGGTACCAGACCGGCTCGTCCAGGCCCAGCTGGGTGCGGATGGACTTGATCTGCTCGGGGCTGGCGTTCAGGCCGCCCAGCACCTCGGCCGGGTCGCCGCCGAACCACTTGAACAGGAAGAAGACCAGCAGCACCACGCCCATGAGCGTGGGCACCATCTGCCAGAGGCGCCGTATCAGGTATGCGGCCATCGGGGGGGTTCCAGGGGGTTGCAGGGCCGGGACAGCGGCGCGCCGCGGCGAACACGGCCGACCCGGTGGGCAAGGTGCGCGAGTGTAGGGGGGCGTTCCAGGGGCTCCGGGCGGTGATTTCCCCCCTCGGCCCCGGGGGAACGCCAGCAAACGCCGTGCCGGCGGCGCACTAGACTCGATCGGTCATTCCGCACGCCCCACCCGGCCCGGCGCGTCCGCAAAGCCGCCCCGGGCCGGCTCCCCATGAAGCCCATCGTCAAGACCATCGTCCTGGGGGCGCTGAGCGCCGCCGTGCCGCTCCTGGCGCTGCTGCCGTC
>JBILSW010000473.1:0-3187 GCA_044371895.1 Rubrivivax sp. | reverse complement strand
TGCGCCAGGTGGCGCTGATGGCCACCACCGCGCCGGCCAGCGCCGCGGCGGCCACGAAGGTGGCCACGGCACTTCGCGCCTGCGGCAGCACCCGGGCCAGATGGCGGAACAGCAGCCACAGCAGCAGCGCCACCTGCAGCGGCGTCACCAGGCGCCACAGCAGCGGCCAGTCCAGCGCCGCGGCCAGCGGCGGCAGCAGGGTGTCCATCGCTTCCACGCCCAGGGCCACGGGCAGGGCCAGGCGCAGGTGGGCCATGAACTCGAAGCGATGCTGGAACAGCTTGGACGCCAGCGCCCACAGGCCCGACCACAGGCCCAGCGCCAGCGGCAGACCCGCCACCAGGGGCAGCCAGTCCATGACTTCGCTGCCGGGGTCCAGGCTGCGCCAGTGGTTGCCCAGGGCCAGTACGGCCAGGGCCAGTGCGGTCAGCCCCAGCGCGGCAGGGCCGAAGGCGGTGTCGCGCGCCAGGGCCTGCTCGGGCGCCAGGATCTCGTCGGGCGTGCGCAGGCGCAGCGTGAGGCCGCCGACCTGCCAGGTGCTGCCGCCCGCAGGCACGGGCACCCGGCTGCCGCGCGCGTGCAGGCTGGAGCCTTCGCGCACGCCGTTCGTGGTGTCGCCCACTTCCAGCGTCAGCCCGCCGTCGTCGCCGTGCCGGAGCGTGGCGTGCAGCGCAGCCACGTGCGGGTCGTCGAGCACCACGTCCGCTGCCAGCGAGCGGCCCAGGGTCACCGGCCACTGCTGCACGTCCAGCGTCTGCGCCACGCGGCCGTCGCGGCCGATCACCTCGAGCAGCGCCAGGCGAGGAGGGCGGCCGGGGCGGTCGTCGTTCACCGCGGGGGCTCCGTGGGCGCGACGCGCCCGAAGCCGGCCAGGTAGTGCCGCACCAGGCGCTCGGCGCCGGCCACGCCGACGCCGAGGGCGTCGAGCCGGCCCTGCACGCCCGTGGTGCGGCCGTCGAGAGTGGCCACCAGCACCATCAGGTCGTGCAGGCCCGGGAGCTTCTTGTAGGCGCGCAGGCACACCACGGCGCGCAGCGGCAGGGCCGGCTCCACCTTGGCCGTCGTGACACCGCCGGGGCCGGGCGGCGGGGTCACGGTGCGTTCGGTGCACTGCGCGGCTGTGCGGTGGCGATCGTCGGGGCCGACTAACTCGTTGCCGAAGCTGTCGCTGTGGCGCTCGGCGAAGCGCCAGGCGCCGATGCGGCTGCCGTCGTAGGCCTCGTGGCGCACGGTGATGTAGCCGGTGAGCAGCGGCCCCGAGACGAACACGCGGCTGTCCATCTCGCAGTCGCTGCGCTCGAACTGCAGCCCGCGCGACTGCGCCGGCGAGCTGCGGCCCCAGCAGCGCATCCAGGTCTCCTGCGGCACCGGGATGCGGTAGCCGGGATGGCCCGCGCTGCGCCAGGGCTGCGCCACGAAGGCCGCGACCAGCCGCGCCTCGTGCTCGCGCAGCTGGCGCGCCACCTCGTCCCAGGCCGGCGCGCTGACGGGCGCGGCGCCGCGCCCGCGCGCGATCAGCGTGCGCACCGGCTCGGCCGGCACCAGGAAGCTCACCTGCTCGCCGTCGCGGCGGGCTGCCACGTTGACGCCCACCAGGCGGCCGGCGTCGTCGAGCGCCGGGCCGCCGCTCATGCCCGCAGACAGGCTGCCGCCGAAGAACAGCGTGGCCAGGAAGCTGCGCTCCGCGGGGCCGTTGTAGCTGCCCTCGGCCACGGCGAAGCCGACGTCCAGCGGATTGCCCATGCTGAAGATGCGCGCGCCGCGCGGCAGCGGCTGATCCGCCGGGCGCAGCGGCACGGCGCCACGGCCGGCCAGCGGCGCCGGGTCCACGGGCCTGAGCAGCGCCAGGTCGTGCACCACGTCGAAGGCCAGCAGCTGCAGCGCGCCCTGGCGGCCGTCGACCGTGGCGTAGACCAGCCGGTGCTGCTGCGGCCTCAGCGCGTACTGGCTCACCACGTGGTAGTTGGTGACCAGGTGACCGTCCTCGTCGACCAGGAAGCCCGAGCCCACGGAGCTCTGGCTGTCCTGCGTCTTGAGCAGCGTCCGCACCTGCAGCAGCTGCGGGCGGATGCGCTCGTAGATGCGCTGGCCGGCTGCTGTGGCAGCTTCCGGGTCGGCCGTGGCGGCCTGGCTGGCAGCAGCCGGGGCCGGCGGCTGCGCTGTGGCGCCCGTCAACAGGCCCAGGGCCAGCACCAGGGCCACGCACGGGGCTACCGCGGCACGCGGGATTGCGAGCATGTGGGCATCTTAGCCGCGCAGGCCGTCTTCGATGCCGCGTCGCACTGCGCGGGCCAGCGCGGCGCGGAACGCGGGGTCGAGCATCAGGGCCTCGTCGCCCGGGTGGCTGACGAAGGCCTGCTCCACCAGCAGCGCCGGCATCTCCGTGAGCAGCCGCAGCGGCGCGTAGTTGAAGTTGCCCACGAGGCCCTGGTCGTCGAGGCCGGTGGCCTCGAGCAGGCGGCGGTGCACGGCCGCGGCCAGCGGCTGCGACGGCGGGTGCTTGTAGAAGGTGCTGGGGCCGCGCACGCGCAGGAAGCCGGCGGCGGTGTCGGTGGCGTTGGCGTGCACGCTGACGTACAGCTGCGCGCCGGCGGCCCGGGCGCGTCGCACGCGCTCGCGCAGCGTCGGGTTGTCGTCGGCGGGGCGCACGTCGGTGACGCGGGCGCCGGCGGCGCGCAGCTCCTCGGCCAGCGCATCGGTGGTCCAGCGGTTGATGTCCTTCTCGGGCACGCCGGTGGCGCCTACGGCACCCAGGTTGGCGGGCCCGCCGTGCCCAGCTTCAAGGGCCACGTGCAGGCCGCGCAGCGGCGCGGCGGCGTCCACCGCGGGCGTGGGCATCAGGCGCAGCTCGAGCGCGCCCGGCGCTGCCTCCGCGCGCCAGCCCCACAGCCGTGGCGCACGCAGGTAGGCGGTCAGGCGCACGCGGCCGGGGCCGGCCTGCTCGACCGCGAGCTCGTCCACCAGCGCGGGCCCGCGCCGGTGCGTGATCCAGGTCGCGGCATGGTGGGCGCCGAAGACGTCGACCTCGAGCACGTGGCGCCCGCCGGCGTCGCGCCGCACGCGCACGGCGTACGGCAGCGGGGCGCCGAGCGGCACGCGCAGCAGGTCGCCGCCGTCGTCCTGGCCCGTGACCGACACGCTGCCGAAGGCCAGCCTCGGCACGCGCGTGCCGGCCGGCGCCGCCCCC
>JBILSW010000472.1:0-3188 GCA_044371895.1 Rubrivivax sp. | reverse complement strand
GGCGGCAATGTCGGCCGCCGCGACGAACTGCCCGGCCGTGACCGCGACACCATCGAGTCCGAGGCTGCCCGCGGCCGGCAGCGTCGAAATCACCACGCCGGCAAAGCCGTCGCCGTCGGCGTCGGAGAAGCCGAAGTCGGCGGCCGCGAGCGTGCGCGGCGTGTCCTCCAGGATCGTGAGCGTGGCATCCGTTCCCGACGGTGCGTCGTTGACCGGCGCGACGCTGAAGGTCAGCGTGTTCGGCGTCGGATCGAGGTCGATGCCCCCGTCGGCGGTGCCGCCACTGTCCTGCACCCGGAACGTGAAGCTGGCGTAACTGCTGCCGTTGGCATCAGTCGCCGGCGTGAACACCAGCTTGTTGGCGGCAATGTCGGCCGCCGCGACGAACTGCCCGGCCGTGACCGCCGCGCCCGCGAGCGTCAGGCTGCCCGCGGCCGGCAGCGTCGAGATCAATGCGCCAGCGAAGACGTGGCCGTCGGTGTCGAAAAAGCCGAAGTCGGCGGCCTTCAAGGCCACGGGCGTGTCCTCTGCGGTGATCACGGTGTTGTCCGCGCCCGCGGGGGCCTGGTTGGCGATCGCCTGGAGCACCAGCATCTCAATCCCGCGCACATCGGTCGATTCGGCGTCGAATGTCGTCACGACCGTGCCGTCCAGACTGGCTCGACTGATTCGGCCGAAGCGCTCTTCCACCCAATACATCTCTCCGCGCGCGACATCGAGAACCAGGCCGTTCGCGTAGTCCAGGTCGTCAACCACCGTGTGCCTGTTCTCGCCGTTCAGGTCGGCACGACGAATGGAGCTGACGCCATCCGTCCCCCGGTCGACCCAGTAGAGCTTCCGGTTGACGAGGTCGATCTCGAGTTCGATGGGGTCGTTGAGGCCCACTGCTGCGCCCTGGAGCAGTGTCGTCAGGCCCGTGCCGTCGTAGTTCACCTGGCAGAGTGTGTCGCCCTCGCTTTCGACCACGTAGACGTGACCCGCCTGAGGGTCCAGTGCGATGCCTTTGGGCAATCCATACGGGTTGAAGAGATTCGTGTGGTTAGCGCCAGTGGTGTCGATGCGTTCGACGAATCTCGGGCTGCCTCCGTCGGCGAAGTAGAGCTTCTCCGCGGCGGCGTCCAACTCAAGGTCGTACGGGTCACCCAGGCCGCTCTTCAAGGTCGTGACGCCGGATCCATCGAGCGCGGCGCGCTGCAGCGTTTTCGCCCCGTTGTCGGTCCAGTAGACATAGCCCCGCGCAGCATCCACCACGATGCCGCGCGGCGTCTGCAGCCCGGTGGTCACGATCTTCTGCTGCGCACTGCCGTCCAGGTTCGCGCGCACGATCGCGTCGCCGCTGGCATCGGCCCAGTAGAGCTTGCCGCGAGAGGCGGCCAGGTTCTCGCTCGCGCCGATGTCGGGGATCGCGTTGCGCGCGATGCCCGCGGCATCGGCCGCCGAGGGGCCGCCGCCGGCGTCGACGGCGGGGCTGCTTACTTGCAGCGTGTGCACCAATAGGCCGTTCGCAGCCTGGCTTAGCGGATTCAGCTTCGCGTCGATGACGCCGAGGTCGGTGCCCTGATTGAGCCCGGCCGTGCCATCGGTGTCCAGGTTGAAGCCCGAGGATTCGAGCGCGCCGTTGGCGTTGCCGCCGGCGTTGTTTGCCAAGATGGTGTTGGACAGCGTTGCGCTGCCGGCCGCGCCCAGGAAGATGCCGCCAACACTACCTCCCGTCCCGTTGTCGGCCAGCGTCGCGTGGGTCAGCGTGATCGGGCCGTTGGTGTAGATCGCGCCGGCGCCGGTGGTGGCCGTGTTGCCGCTGAGGGTGGCGTTTGTCAGCGCAGCGCCACCCTGATCGACGAAGAGGGCGCCGCCGAGATTGCTGGCGTTGTTGGCGACGATGCTGACGTTCGTGGCGTTCAGCGTGCCCTGCAAGTAGATGGCGCCACCGGACGCAGCCCTGTTGTCGACGAGCGCGACGTCGCTCAGGGTAACGGATGTGCCCGAAGTGACGAGCAGCGCACCGCCGTTGCTGGTTCCAGCCGCGCCGCGTTGCAGCGTGAGCTGCTGCAGCTGCAGCTGCGAGCCGCCGGTGATCTTGAACAGCCGCGTGTTGTTGCCGCCGTCGACCCTGCTGCGGCCCGCGCCCGGGCCGACGACATAGAGAGTCTTGCTCACGATCAGCTCTGCCGTCAGGGTGTAGGTGCCGGCCAGCAGATGGATGGTGTCGGCTGCGGCGTCGCCGTTGGCCGCCTGCACCGCCTCCCGCAGCGAGATGACGCCGTCCGGGCCGGGGTTTGCCAACAGCGCACTGATCGAGGTCGCGGTGCTGTCGACGACATCGGTGAACCCGTTCGCCGTCACGGAAGCCAGCGTGTGGGCCCAGGCCGTCGCCGCCAGTGGCGCCGCAGGGGCGACCTCACCGAGCCGGACCTCCAGCGCCCAGTCCCCCCCCTTCGCGGCGGCGCCGGTGGCGTCGGTGCTGGCGGCCACGTCCACGCCCAGCGCGTCCGCCAGCCCGGCCAGCAGCCGCTTGCCCGTGGCGGAGCCGGCCAGGTCGCAGCCGTAGAGCAGCAGGTCGCCGTCGGCCGTGAAGCCGGTGCTCCAGCGCGCCAGCTCGTCGCGGCGGGCCTGCAGCGTGGCCTCGTCGAGCCAGCGGTCGCCCGAGGTCGTGCCCAGGTCCACGCGGCCCGGCGAGGCGTGGCTCACCAGGTGCACGGCGTCGAAGGGGCGGTCGGCCTGCGCCAGCCGCTCGCCAATCTGCACAAGCGCGTCGCGGTCGGCGGCGAGCGTCAGCACCTCGGCGTGGCCGGGGCTCGACGCCCGCAGGCCTTCCACCAGCTGCGCGCTGTCGGGCAGGTTCGCCGCCACGACGATCAGTGCCCGCGGCGCGGCCGTGGCCACTTCGGCGCCGGTGAGCGCGGCCAGGCCGGCCGCGGCCTCGGGGCTGCCGGGCAGCAGCAGCCGCGCGCCGGGCGCCAGGGCCTGGCCCCAGGCCGCCAGCTCGCCGGCCCGCGCCAGCAGGGTCGACGCATCCAGCTTGGCACCTCCGAGCTGCAGCGCGCCGTCGACGCTGCGGCCCCCCAGGTGCAGCGCGCCGACGTCGGCCCGGCCGCGCAGCAGCTCGGTGACCCGGGCGATGCCGTCTTCATCGGCGCGCAGCGTCACGATCTCCAGCGACTGGCCGGCCTGTCGCCGCGCCTGCAGCT
>JBILSW010000050.1:0-10829 GCA_044371895.1 Rubrivivax sp. | reverse complement strand
TGGCGGTGTTCGTCAACGAGGGCAAGGTGGCCGACGTCTTCGGGCCCGGCATGCACCGCCTGACGACGCAGACGCTGCCGGTGCTGACCTACCTGAAGAACTGGGACAAGCTGTTCCAGAGCCCGTTCAAGAGCGACGTCTACTTCTTCAGCACGCGCCAGCAGCTCGACCAGCGCTGGGGCACGACGCAGCCGCTGTCGATCCGCGACAAGGACTTCGGCGCCGTGCGGCTGCGCGCCTTCGGCAACTACGGCTACCGCGTCGCCGACCCGCGGCTGTTCCACACCGAGGTCTCGGGCACGCGCGACCGCTACACGGTGACCGACCTCGACGGGCAGCTGCGTGCGCTGGTGCTGCAGCACATCAGCGACGCGGTGGCCTCCTCGGGCATCCCGTTCCTGGACCTGGCGGCCAACCAGGTGGAGTTCGCCGAGCAGCTGCGCGAAGCCGTGGCGCCCGACTTCACCCGCATCGGGCTGGCGCTGGAGATGGTGACGGTGCAGAACGTCTCGCTGCCCGAGGAGCTGCAGAAGGTGCTCGACCAGCGCATCGGCATGGGCATGGTCGGCCAGGACATGGGCCGCTTCATGCAGTACCAGACGGCGCAGGCCATCCCGAAGCTGGCCGAGGGCGCCGCGGGGGCGGGTGGCGGCGGCGGTGGCGGTGGCGGCAGCGTCGTCGGCGATGCCATGGGGCTGGGCGCCGGCGTGGCGATGGGCCAGGTGCTGGCGCAGAGCCTGTCGCAGGGCCTGCAGGGCGCGGCGGCGGCCGCGGCCCCGGCGGCGGCCGCCGCGCCGGCCCTGCGGCCCGACGACATCCTGGCCACGCTCGAGAAGCTGGGCGAGCGCAAGGCCCAGGGCATCCTCACCGACGAGGAATTCACGGCCAAGAAGGCCGAACTGCTGAAGAAGCTGGCGTAACGGCCCGACCCGCCGCCGCTTGAATACCCCCGCCACGCCGCAACGGCGCTGGCGCGCCGCCTGCCCGAACTGCGGCGCGCCGGTCGAGTTCGCCTCGGCGGCGTCGCCGGTGGCGGTGTGCGGCTTCTGCCGCAGCACGCTGGCGCGCGACGGCGAGGCGCTGCGGCGCATCGGCAGCTCGGCCGAGCTGTTCGACGACCACTCGCCGCTGCAGCTGGGCGCGGCCGGCCGCTGGCGGGGCTTGGCCTTCACGGTGCTGGGGCGGCTGCAGCTGGCCTACGAGGGCGGGCGCTGGAACGAGTGGCACGTGCTGTTCGACGGCGGCCGCAGCGTCTGGCTGGCCGAGGACAACGGCCGCTACGTCATGGCCATGCCGCAGCGGGCCGCGCCGCCCGGGCTGCCCGCGCGCGAGCTGCTGCGGCCCGGCGCCGCGCTGGTGCTGGACGGCCGCGACTGGCGCGTGGCCGCGGTGGTGGCGGCGCGGGTCGAAGCCGCGCAGGGCGAGTTGCCCGGCGTGCCGCGCCTGGGCGAGCCGGTGCAGGTGGTGGAGCTGCGCAGCACCAGCGACGAGGTCGGCTCGCTGGAGTTCGGCGCCTCGGGCCCGCCGGCCTGGACCATCGGCCGCAAGGTCGCGCTGGCCGACCTGGCCCTGACCGGCCTGCGCCAGGAAGTCGATGCCGAGCTGGCGTCGCGCACGCTGGAGTGCCCCTCGTGCGGGGCGTCGCTGGAGATCAAGCTCGCCAGCACGCGCTCCATCGCCTGCCACCAGTGCCACGCCGTGGTGGATGTGTCCAAGGGCCTGGGCGCCGAGCTCGCCCACCACGAGCAGCAGGCCGGCGCCGCCGAGGGCGGCGGCCCGCAGATCCCGCTGGGCGCCACCGGGCGGCTGGACCTCGGCGAGGGTCCGCAGGACTGGCAGGTGGTGGGCTACCAGGTGCGGCGCACCGAGGCCCAGGGCGAGGACGACGAGGTCTACTTCTGGCGCGAGTACCTGCTGTACTCGAAGGCCGTGGGCTTCGCGTTCCTGGTGGACGCGGTGGACGGCTGGAGCTGGGCCGTGCCCGTGACCGGCGTGCCGCGCGTGCGCGGCGAGCAGGCGCAGTGGCAGGGCCGCAGCTACCGGCAGGCCGAGGCCTACGCGTCGCGCACGACCTGGGTGCTGGGCGAGTTCTACTGGCGCGTGCAGCTGGAGGATCGCACCCAGCACGTCGACTACCGCGCCGGCACCCGCCGCCTCAACCGCGAGCAGACGGCCGACGAGGTGACGTGGTCGGAGGGCGGCAGCCTGGACGCGTCGACCCTGGCGAAGGCCTTCTCGCTGCCAGCGTCCGCGCGGGCGGCGCTGCGGCCCGCGTTGCCGGCGTTCAAGGCCGATGGCGGCGGCGGCGCCGCCCTGTTCGTGGGCGTGGCGCTGGTCGTGCTGGTGCTGTTCATGCTGGTGGCGGCGGTTCGGCAGCACTCGCGCGACGAGTGCGCCGAGACGCGCGCCACCTTCGGCCCCGACAGCCGCGAGGCGCAGCAGTGCCGCGAGCGCGGGCGCTACGCCCACTCCACCTCGGGCGGCTCCTATGGCGGCTGGAGCGGCGGCGGGGGTGGTCACAAGTGAAGACGTGCAACACAAGGAGGTCCCGATGATGGGTATCGAGTGGCTGAGGCCGGGCGTGTTCTTCGGGTCGATCATGTTTGCGCTGATCGGCGTGGTCATCTTCTGGATCTGTTTCGTCATCATCGACAAGCTCACGCCCTACGACCTGTGGGCCGAGATCGTCGAGAAGCGGAACATGGCGCTGGCCATCGTCGTGGCGGCCATGTGCATCGCCATCGGGCTGATCGTCTCGGCGGCGGTTCACGGCTGAGCCCGTGAGCGACCTGCCCGCCGCCGGCACCGGGCCGCCGGAGCCCGGCGCGCCGCGCCCGGCCGAGGTCGCGCTGCTGGCGTCGGTGTTCGTGGTGGCGGCCTGCGGGCTGCTGTACGAGCTGGTGGCCGCGGCGCTGGCAAGCTGGCTGCTCGGCGACTCGGTGCTGCAGTTCAGCACCATCATCGGCGCGTACCTGTTCGCCATGGGCATCGGCTCGTACCTGAGCCGCTTCGTCGACCGCGCCCTCGTGGCCACGTTCCTGCGCGTGGAGCTGCTGGTGGGCGTGATCGGCGGCACGCTGCCGGCGCTGCTGTTCGTGATGCACAACCTGCTGGAGGTCACGCCGGCCACCAGCGGGCCGTTCAGGCTGCTGCTGTATGGGCTGGTGCTGCTGGTGGGCGCCCTGGTGGGGCTGGAGATCCCGCTGGTGATGCGCATCCTGAAGGCGCAGTTCCGCCACCGCTGGCAACTCTCGCAGCTGGTGTCGCAGGTGCTCACCTTCGACTACCTGGGCGCGCTGGCGGTGGCGGTGGCCTTCCCGCTGGTGCTGCTGCCGCAGCTGGGCGCCATCCGCACCGGCACGGTGTTCGGGCTGCTCAACGTGGCGGTGGCGGCCTGGGCGATGTGGCTGTTCCGCCGGCAGCTGGTGCAGCTGCGCGGCCACGTGCTGGCCTGCACCGCCGCGGCCGGCACGCTGCTGGCGGTGGCGCTGGGCGCCGACCGGCTCACCAGCTGGGCCGAGGCCCGCTTCTACGGCGAGCGCATCGTGCACGCCGCCAGCAGCCCGTACCAGCGCATCGTCGTCACCGCCGGCCCCGGCGGGCAGCTGCGCCTGTTCCTGAACGGCAACCTGCAGTTCGACAGCCGCGACGAGCACCGCTACCACGAGGCGCTGGTGCACCCGGCGATGGCCGCGCACGGCGCGCCGCGCCGCGTGGCCATCCTCGGCGGAGGCGACGGCCTGGCGCTGCGCGAGGTGCTGCGCTACCCCAGCGTGGAGCAGGTGTGGCTGGTGGACCTGGACGCCGCCATCACGCAGCTGTTCGCCCGCGAGCCGCGGCTGCGCGCACTCAACGCGCAGGCCTTCGACTCGCCGCGCGTGCGCGTGGTCAACACCGACGCCTTCACCTGGCTGGAGAGCCACGACGAGGTGTTCGACGTCGTCATCGTCGACTTCCCCGACCCGAGCAACTTCTCGCTGGGCAAGCTCTACACCACCAGCTTCTACGCGCTGCTGGACCGGCGGCTCGCGGCCTCGGGCTACGCGGCCGTCCAGGCCACCTCGCCGCTGGTGGCGCGGCGCAGCTTCTGGACTGTGGTGGCCACGCTGGAGGCCGTGGGCCTGGGCACCACGCCTTACCACGCCTACGTGCCGAGCTTCGGCGAGTGGGGCTTCGTCGTCGCCTCGCGCCGGCACTGGCGGCTGCCCGAACGGCTGCCCGAGGGCCTGCGCTTCGTCACGCGCGAGGGGCTGCCGGCCCTGCTGCACTTCCCGCCCGACATGGCCCGCGTGCCGGCCCAGCCCAACCGCATCACCGAGCAGTCGCTGGTGCACATCTTCGAGCAGGAATGGGGCAAGGCGCACCGCTAGCGCGCGGCTGGACGCGGCGCAGCTGGCTGGGCGCGGCAGCGCTCGGGGCTGCCGGCTGCGGGGATGCTCCGACGCCAGGCACCGGCGCGGCGGCGGCGGGTCTGGCCGGCGGCTGGGTGGGCGCGGCGCTGGCGCGCGGCCATGCCCTGCGCGCCCAGGGCCCGGGCGACGTTCCCGCCGCGGGCGCCCCTCTGCGCCGCTGTGCCGTGGCCGTGCTGGGCGCCGGGGTCGCCGGGCTGGCGGCGGCGCGGTCGCTGCGCCGCGCCGGCATCGACGACCTGCGCGTCTTCGATCTCGAGGACACGGCGGGCGGCAACGCGCGCGGCCACGCGATGGCGGGCCTGGCCTGCCCGCTGGGCGCGCACTACCTGCCGGTGCCGCCGCCACAGGCGCGTGCGGTGTCGGCGTTCCTGCACGAGGCGGGGCTGCTGCGCACGGTGGCCGGGCGCACCGTGCCCGACGAGCGGCACCTGTGCCACGCGCTGCAGGAGCGGCTGTGGACCGGGCAGGAATGGGTCGAGGGCCTGCTGCCGCCGGCGGCGGCCGGCTCCGCCACCGAGGCGGCCTACCGCCGCTTCTCGCAGCGCGTGGCCGAGGTCGCGCGCGAGGCGCGCTTCGCGGTGCCGGCCGACGCGGCGCCGTGGTCGGCGGCGCTGCAGGCGCTGGACGGCGAGAGCTTCGCGCAGTGGCTGGGCCGCGAGGGGCTGCACGACGCCGCGCTGCTCGGCTACCTCGACTACGCGTGCCGCGACGACTACGGCGCAGGGCTGGAGGCCGTGTCGGCCTGGGCCGGGCTGCACTACTTCGCCAGCCGCCATGGCTTCGGCGCTGGCGCCGGCGAAGGCCACGACGGCGTGTTCACCTGGCCCGAGGGCAATGCCTGGCTGACGCGGCGGCTGGCCGCGCCGCTGGGCGAGCGGTTGCACACCGGCTGCCTGGTGCGGCGGGTGCAGCCGTCGCGCCACGGCGTGGCGCTGGAGGTGCGCGACGCCGCCGGCGCGGCCACGCGCTGGCTGGCGCGCGAGGTGGTGATCGCGCTGCCGCTGCACGTGGCCGCGCGCATCGTCGCGGCGGCGCCCGTGGCGCTGGCGGCGGCCGCGGCGGCCGTCGACCACGCGCCCTGGCTGGTGGCCAACCTGCTGCTGCGCGAGCCACCAGTCGACCGCGTCGGCGCGCCCCCAGCCTGGGACAACGTGTTCCAGGTGGCGGCCGCGCCGGACGGGCGGCTGCCCCCGCCGGAATCGCCCTCGCGCCTGGCCCTGGGCTACGTGGACGCCGGCCACCAGGGCCTGCGGGCGCAGGCCGGCCCCGTGGTGCTGACGGCGTACTGGGCCTTCGGGCAGGCCACGCGCACGGGCACCGCCGCCTGGCGCCGGCGCCTGCGCGACGAGCCCTGGACGACCTGGGCCGACCGCGTGGTGGGCCACCTCGCGCAGGTGCACCCCGACCTGCCCGGCCGGCTGCAGCGCGCGGACCTGATGCGCTACGGCCACGCCATGGCCGTGCCGTCGCCCGGCGTGCGCAGCCACCCGGCGCTGCGCGCGCTGCGTGCCGCGGCAAGCCCGGGCGGCCCGGCCGTGGCCGGCCCCGCCGGCAGCGAGCGGCGCACGCCGACCTGGCGGGCTACTCGGTGTTCGAGGAGGCCTTCACCCTGGGGGATGCGGCCGGCCGGCGGGCGGCGGCGCGGCTGGGCTGCTGCGCGACAGGCGCTGCCTGAGCACCCGGGCGGCGCCGAAGGGCGCCACCACGGCCTCGAGCAGCCGTTCGGCGCGGCCGGTGTTGTCGGCGCTGGCGTTGCAGACGAAGGCGTCCACCGTCACCGTGCCGTGCTCGGGCCAGGTGTGCACGGCCAGGTGCGACTCGGCCAGCAGCACCGCGCCAGTCACGCCGCCGGGCGCCGGGAAGCGGTGGAACAGCTCGCCCACGGCCTGCAGGCCGGCGTCGCGCACCGCGCGCAGGCACAGGTCGCGCAAGGCATCGGTGTCGCGCAGGGCCGGCAACTCGGCGGGGCAGCCATGCAGGTCGGCGGTCAGGTGGACGGCGTTCATCGCCGCATTATCGAAGCGGCCCCGCGCGGCCTCATCGGCGGGTCATCGCCGGATGACGGTGCTGAGCAGGTCCAGGGCCAGCTCGGTCAGGTCCCAGGCGCGCTCCAGGCTGTCCTGCGCCGGCTTGCTGCCGCCGCGGGCCTCGTCGGCGCGGCGCTCGCGGGGCGCCGGGCGGCCGGCGCGCTCGCCGGGCGCGCCGCCGGACCGCACGCGGGAGACGTGGGCAGCCCACCGGGAGGCCCGGGCGGCGTCGGCGGCGTCGAGCTCGGCCTCGGCCGCATCGAGCAAGGCGCAGAGCTCGGGCAGGTCGAGCGCGATCACGAGGTGGCCGCACTGCCCGCACTTTGCGTCGGTCGCCGGGTCCAGCGAGGTGCCGCAACTGCGGCAGCGCCATGGCAGCGGGCGGCCGGGCACGGCGGGCGCGGCGCCCTCGTCAACAACCCGCGCGCGCAGCGACTGCGCCAGCCGGGCGACGTCCAGCACCACCAGCGGGGTTTCGCAGAAGCTGCAGCGTACGCCCTCTCCGGTCGCGGGGGCGCCGCAGTTGAAGCAGTCGATGCGCTGGCGCTGCCCGAGCAGCGCCGTGCGCTCCGGGCCCAGCAGCGGCCGCACCAGGCCGCGCTCGGCCAGCACGCCGGCCTGGCTGTGCAGGTGCCCGTGGCGGCGCGGGCACTCCAGCGACGTGAAGCGCCCGAAGCGCGAGCGGTTGAACACCTGCGCCAGCTCCGACCGGCAGGTGGGGCAGGCCAGACGGCTGCCGGCCGGATCGGCGGCGCGGGCCGGTTGCGCGGCGCCGACCTGCAGCTGGCGCAGCAAGCGGATCCAGCCGCGGGCGTCCAGCGCCACCGACTCCAGGTCGTCGAACCAGATCTGCCGGCAGGGGCCGCAGTGGTCCACCGTGACCTTGCGGCCGCTGTGCGAGGACAGCGTCAGCGGCGCCATCCGCTCGCGGCAGCGCGGGCAGGCCCTCAGCAGCGGGTTCAGGTCGATGGCATCGGACGGGCGGCGGGCGGCGGGCATGGGCGCATCATCGGCCGGGCGTCCCGCCGCTTGCAAGCGACTTCGACACGCTGGGCCCGTGGACGACGCAGGCCACGAAACCGGTTTGTACGGCACGAATACCCCAATTCGGCGCTTCGGATCCGGCGGAGTTGCTAAGCTGCACCCCAGCGTCGCCGCCGCCCGCCCCCGAACGGGGCACCGCGCCGGCGGGGTGGCCGGAAAGCTCTGATGGAGCCAGGGTCCGTGAAACCCGGACTCCATCAGAACTTCCCAGACACGGTGAAGGAAGCGGATCCTCCGCCCCGCCGTGCGCTGGCCCCGGAGGCCTGCCCATGGACGTGATCAAGCACTTCGCCGCCCGCTTCGAGCGCACGCGCGAGGAAGAGATGTCCCTCGAGGACTACCTCGCCGAGTGCAAGCGCAACCCGCTGGCCTACGCCACCGCGGCCGAGCGCATGCTCAGGGCCATCGGCGAGCCGCAGAGCGTGGACACGCGCAACGACCCGCGGCTGTCGCGCCTGTTCGCCAACAAGGTGATCAAGATCTACCCGGCCTTCGCCGAGTTCTACGGCATGGAGGACTCGATCGAGCAGGTGGTGAGCTACTTCCGCCACGCCGCGCAGGGGCTGGAGGAGAAGAAGCAGATCCTCTACCTGCTGGGCCCGGTGGGCGGCGGCAAGAGCTCGATCGCCGAGCGGCTGAAGCAGCTGATGCAGGAGGTGCCCTTCTACGCCATCAAGGGCAGCCCGGTGAACGAATCGCCGCTGGGCCTGTTCGACCCCGCGGAGGACGGACCCATCCTCGAAAGCGAGTACGGCATCCCGCGCCGCTACCTCAACCGCATCTTGAGCCCCTGGGCGGTGAAGCGGCTGGAGGAGTTCGGCGGCGACATCCGGCAGTTCAAGGTGGTGCGGCGCTTCCCGAGCGTGCTCAAGCAGGTGGGCATCGCCAAGACGGAGCCCGGCGACGAGAACAACCAGGACATCAGCTCGCTGGTGGGCAAGGTCGACATCCGCAAGCTCGAGGCCTACAGCCAGGACGACCCCGACGCCTACAGCTACAGCGGCGGCCTGTGCCTGGCCAACCAGGGGCTGCTGGAGTTCGTCGAGATGTTCAAGGCGCCGATCAAGGTGCTTCACCCGCTGCTGACGGCCACGCAGGAGGGCAACTTCAAGGGCACCGAGGGCTTCGGCGCCATTCCCTTCGACGGCATCGTGCTGGCGCACAGCAACGAGAGCGAGTGGAAGGCCTTCCGCAACAACAAGAACAACGAGGCCTTCCTCGACCGCATCTACATCGTCAAGGTGCCGTACTGCCTGCGCGTCAGCGAGGAGATCAAGATCTACGGAAAGCTGTTGAAGAACTCCTCGCTGAGCGCGGCCATCTGCGCGCCGGGCACGCTGAAGATGATGAGCCAGTTCGCCATCCTGACGCGACTGAAGGAGCCCGAGAACAGCTCGCTGTACTCCAAGATGCTCGTCTACGACGGCGAGAACCTCAAGGACACCGACCCGCGCGCCAAGAGCTACCAGGAGTACCGCGACTACGCCGGCGTCGACGAGGGCATGAGCGGCATCAGCACGCGCTTCGCCTACAAGATCCTGTCCAAGGTGTTCAACTTCGACAGCACCGAGGTCGCGGCCAACCCGGTGCACCTGATGTACGTGCTGGAGCAGCAGATCGAGCGCGAGCAGTTCCCGAAAGAGCTCGAGGACAAGTACGTCGGCTTCATCAAGGAGCTGCTGGCGCCGCGCTACGCCGAGTTCATCGGCAAGGAGATCCAGACCGCCTACCTCGAGAGCTACTCCGAGTACGGGCAGAACATCTTCGACCGCTACGTGACCTACGCGGACTACTGGATCCAGGACCACGAGTACCGCGACACCGACACCGGCGAAGTCTTCGACCGCGGCTCGCTGAACGCCGAGCTGGAGAAGATCGAGAAGCCCGCGGGCATCGCCAACCCGAAGGATTTCCGCAACGAGATCGTCAACTTCGTGCTGCGCGCGCGCGCCAACAACCAGGGCAAGAATCCGGTGTGGACCAGCTACGAGAAGCTGCGCACCGTGATCGAGAAGAAGATGTTCTCGAACACCGAGGAATTGCTGCCGGTGATCAGCTTCAACGCCAAGGCCAGCGCCGACGAGGCCAAGAAGCACGAAGACTTCGTCACGCGCATGGTGGCCAAGGGCTACACGCAGAAGCAGGTGCGACTGCTGTGCGAGTGGTACCTGCGCGTGCGGAAGAGCAGCTGATGCAGCAGATCATCGACCGCCGCCTTGCCGGGAAGAACAAGTCCATCGGCAACCGCGAGCGTTTCCTGCGCCGCCACAAGGAGCAGATCCGCGAAGCGGTCAAGCGCGCCATCGACGGCCGCAGCATCAGCGATGTCGAGCGCGGCGAAGACATCCACATCCCGAAGAAGGACCTGAGCGAACCCGTCTTCGGCCACGGCCCGGGCGGCGTGCGCGAGGTCGTGCACCCGGGCAACAAGGACTTCGTGCAGGGCGACCGCATCGAGCGACCCAAAGGCGGGCAGGGCGGTGGTGGCTCCGGCAAGGGTCAGGCCAGCGACCAGGGCGAAGGCGAGGACGACTTCGTCTTCGCGCTGAGCAAGGAAGAGTTCATGCAGGTCTTCTTCGAAGATCTGGCGCTGCCGCACCTGGTGCGCACGCAACTCGCCGAGATGCCCGAATGGAAGAGCCAGCGCGCGGGCTTCTCCAGCGACGGCACGCCCAACAACCTGCACGTGGTGCGCAGCATGCGCGGCGCTTTGGGCCGGCGCATCGCTCTGGGCAACGGGCCGCGGCGCGAGCTGCACGAGATGCAGGTGCGCCTGGCCGAGATGCAGGCCGCGCTGCAACCGGGCGACGCCGTGGCCGAGGCGGCCATCAAGGACCTGGCCGAAGAAATCCGCCTGCTGCGCGGCCGCATCGAACGCATCCCCTACCTCGACCCCATCGACCTGCGCTACCGCAGCCGCATCAAGGTGCCGGTGCCCACCAGCAAGGCAGTGATGTTCTGCCTGATGGACGTCAGCGGCAGCATGGACGAAGCGCGCAAAGAGCTCAGCAAGCGCTTCTTCATCCTGCTGTACCTGTTTCTCACGCGGCACTACGAGAAGATCGACCTCGTCTTCATCCGCCACCACACGCAGGCGCAGGAGGTGGACGAGCAGAACTTCTTCCACGCGCGTGAAACCGGCGGCACCGTGGTCAGCAGCGCGCTGGTGCTGATGGAAGAGATCATCAAGGCGCGCTACGACCCGGCGCAGTGGAACATCTACGGCGCACAGGCCAGCGACGGCGACAACTGGCACCACGACAGCGGCCGCTGCCGCGAGATCCTCAGCGAGAAGATCCTGCCGCTGGTGCGTTATTTCGCCTACGTGCAGGTGGCCGAGGAAGAG
>JBILSW010000471.1:0-3204 GCA_044371895.1 Rubrivivax sp. | reverse complement strand
CGGCCTGCTCGAGGGCGGCGTCCCCGTGCTGGTGGACGGCCACTGCGTGGGCGCCGTGGGCGTGAGCGGCGTCAAGAGCACCGAGGACGCGCAGATCGCGCGCGCCGGTATCGCTGCGTTGGGCAACTGAAGGGCGGCGGGGCGCTCAGCGAGCGGAGCCGCCGGGCTATACTCCGGCGGATTGTCCGCACCCACCCCGCGCGCTCGAAACTCCGCTGTCGGTTTCCCTCGATCCCCGCCGAAGACCCGGTGCAGCCGCGCCGGGCCCGAGGCCGGCGATGAGCGCGCGAACCCCGGAGCTTCCCACTTGCTGCCCGACCTCGCACCCGCTCTGCTTGCGCTCGCAGACGGGACCGTCTTCCACGGCCACCGCGCCGGCGCCTCCGGCCACACCGTGGGAGAAGTGGTGTTCAACACCGCACTCACCGGCTACCAGGAGATCCTGACCGATCCCAGCTATTGCCGGCAGATCGTCACCCTCACCTACCCGCACATCGGCAACACCGGTGTCAACGACGAGGACGTCGAGTCACACCGCGTGTTCGCGGCCGGGCTGATCGTGAAGGACGTGCCGCGGCGCGTCTCCAGCTTCCGCGCGACCGCCAGCCTGCCCGAGTACCTCGAGCGTGAAGGCACGGTCGCCATCGCCGGCATCGACACGCGGCGGCTGACGCGCGTGCTGCGGCGCACGGGCGCCCAGAACGGTTGCATCGTGGGCTTCGAGCAAGGCACCGCCGTGGGCGAGGCCCAGGTCGGGGAAGCCGTGGCGCGTGCTCAGGCCGCGGCCTCGATGGCCGGCCAGGACCTGGCGCGCGTCGTCAGCACTGCCGCGGCCTATGGGTGGACCGAGACCGAGTGGCAACTCGGCCGCGGCTTCGGCCGCCTGGAGAGCCCGCGCTTCCACGTTGTGGCCTACGACTTCGGCGTCAAGCGCAACATCCTGCGCATGCTGGCCAGCCGCGGCTGCCGCGTCACCGTGGTGCCGGCGCAGACGCCGGCCGCCGAGGTGCTGGCGCTGCGCCCTGACGGCGTGTTCCTGAGCAACGGACCGGGCGATCCGGAGCCCTGCGACTACGCCATCGCGGCCACGCGCGTCCTGGTGGACGCGGGCGTGCCCACCTTCGGCATCTGCCTGGGCCACCAGATCCTGGCCTTGGCCTCGGGCGCGAAGACCTTCAAGATGAAGTTCGGCCACCACGGCGCCAACCATCCGGTGAAGGACCTCGACACCGGCCGCGTGGCCATCACGAGCCAGAACCACGGCTTCGCGGTCGACGAGAAGAGCCTGCCCGCGACGCTGCGCGCCACCCATGCGAGCCTGTTCGACGGTACGCTGCAGGGCATCGCCCGCACCGACCGTCCGGCGTTCGGCTTCCAGGGTCACCCCGAGGCCAGCCCGGGTCCGCACGACATCGGGAGCCTGTTCGACCGCTTCACCGCGCTGATGACAGCGGCCAAGGAGAAGGCGAATGCCTAAGCGCACCGACCTGCAGAGCATCCTCATCATCGGCGCCGGCCCCATCGTCATCGGCCAGGCCTGCGAGTTCGACTACTCAGGCGCCCAGGCCTGCAAGGCGCTGCGCGAGGAGGGCTACCGTGTCGTGCTGGTCAACAGCAACCCGGCGACCATCATGACCGACCCCGGGACGGCCGACGCCACCTACATCGAGCCCATCACCTGGCAGGTGGTGGAGAAGATCCTCGCCAAAGAGCGGCTCGCCCACCCGCACGAAAAGATGGCGCTGCTGCCCACCATGGGCGGGCAGACGGCGCTGAACTGCGCGCTCGACCTGCACCGCCACGGCGTGCTGGCGCGGCACGGCGTCGAGATGATCGGCGCCAACGAGTACGCCATCGAGAAGGCCGAGGACCGCCTCAAGTTCAAGGACGCGATGACGTCCATCGGCCTCGACTCGGCCCGCAGCGGCATCGCCCACAGCATGGACGAGGCGCTGGCGGTGCAGAAGCGCATCCAGACGCAGATCGGCGGCACGGGCTTCCCCATGGTCATCCGCCCGAGCTTCACGCTCGGCGGCACGGGCGGCGGCATCGCCTACAACCCCGAGGAGTTCGAGGAGATCTGCAAGCGTGGCCTCGACCTGTCGCCAACCAAGGAACTGCTGATCGAGGAGAGCCTGATCGGCTGGAAGGAGTATGAGATGGAAGTCGTCCGCGACCGCGCGGACAACTGCATCATCGTGTGCTCGATCGAGAACCTCGACCCGATGGGCATCCACACCGGCGACAGCATCACGGTGGCCCCGGCGCAGACGCTCACCGACAAGGAATACCAGGTGATGCGCAACGCCAGCATCGCCATCCTGCGCGAGATCGGCGTCGACACCGGCGGCTCGAACGTGCAGTTCGCCGTCAACCCCGAGAACGGCCGCCTCATCGTCATCGAGATGAACCCGCGCGTGAGCCGCAGTTCGGCGCTGGCCTCCAAGGCCACGGGCTTCCCGATCGCCAAGGTGGCGGCCAAGCTGGCGGTGGGCTACACGCTCGACGAGCTGCGCAACGACATCACCGGCGGCGCCACGCCGGCCAGCTTCGAGCCCAGCATCGACTACGTCGTCACCAAGATCCCGCGCTTCGCCTTCGAGAAGTTCCCGGCCGCTGACCCGCACCTGACCACGCAGATGAAGAGCGTGGGCGAGGTGATGGCCATGGGCCGCACCTTCCAGGAGAGCTTCCAGAAGGCGCTGCGCGGCCTGGAGACGGGCATCGACGGCCTGTCGCCGCGCAGCACCGAGCGAGACGAGATCGTCGACGAGATCGGCAACCCGGGCCCCGAGCGCATCCTGTTCGTGGCCGACGCCTTCCGCATCGGCATCAGCCTGCAGGAGGTCTTCGACGAGACGGCCATCGATCCCTGGTTCCTGGCGCAGATCGAGGAGCTGGTGCAGCTAGAGCGTGCGCTGGCGGGCCGCATGGTCGGCTCGCTCTCTGCCGTGGAGCTGCGCTTCCTCAAGGCCAAGGGTTTCTCGGACAAGCGCCTGGGCGCGCTGCTGGGCAGCCACCAGCACGCCGTGCGCGAGCGCCGCCATGCGCTGGGCGTGCGCCCGGTGTACAAGCGCGTGGACACCTGCGCCGCCGAGTTCGCCACCGAGACGGCCTACCTCTACAGCAGCTACGACGAGGAGTGCGAGGCCGAGCCGAGCACGCGCCGCAAGATCATGGTGCTGGGCGGCGGGCCCAACCGCA
>JBILSW010000470.1:0-3208 GCA_044371895.1 Rubrivivax sp. | reverse complement strand
ACGATCTGGCGCTGCTCGACAGCGTGGCCGCCAACATCAAGGGCCGCACGATCTGCGCCCTGGGCGACGCCGCCGCGATGCCGGTGGAAGGCATGCTCAAGCACTTCCGCGACGAGTTCGCACACCACGTCGAGCACAAGACCTGCGCTGTGCCGCAGTACGTCTAGCACCATGGCCCAGCTCCACATCGACGGCAAGACCGTCACGGTTCCCGACGGCAGCGTGGTCATGCACGCGGCCGACGCCGCCGGCATCTACGTGCCGCACTTCTGCTATCACAAGAAGCTGTCCATCGCGGCCAACTGCCGCATGTGCCTGGTCGACATCGAGAAGATGCCCAAGCCCATGCCAGCCTGCGCCACGCCGGTGACCAATGGCATGGTGGTGCGCACGAAGTCCGACAAGGCGGTGAAGGCGCAGCAGTCGGTGATGGAGTTCCTGCTCATCAACCACCCGCTGGACTGCCCCATCTGCGACCAGGGCGGCGAGTGCCAGCTGCAGGACCTGGCCGTGGGCTACGGCGGCAGCGCCAGCCGCTACGCCGAAGAGAAACGCGTCGTTCCCCACAAGGACGTCGGGCCGCTGATCAGCATGGAGGAGATGTCTCGCTGCATCCACTGCACGCGCTGCGTGCGCTTCGGCCAGGAGGTGGCCGGGGTGATGGAGCTGGGCATGATCCACCGCGGCGAGCACAGCGAGATCACCACCGTAGAGGACCGCACCGTCGACAGCGAGCTCTCGGGCAACATGATCGACGTCTGCCCGGTTGGCGCCCTCACGAGCAAGCCCTTCCGCTACAGCGCGCGCACCTGGGAGCTCAGCCGCCGCAAGAGCGTGAGCCCGCACGACAGCACCGGCGCCAACCTCGTCGTCCAGGTCAAGGCCGGCACCGTGATGCGCGTGGTGCCGCTGGAGAACGACGACGTCAACGAGTGCTGGATCGCCGACCGCGACCGCTTCAGCTACGAGGCGCTGAACTCGCCTTCGCGTCTGAGGCAGCCGATGATCAAGCAAGGCGGCCAATGGCAGGCGGTGGACTGGACCACCGCGCTGCAGTACGTAACCGATGGCCTGAAGCGCGTGAAGGCCGAGTTCGGCACCTCGCAGGTTGGCGCGCTGGCCCACCCGGGCAGCACCGCCGAGGAACTGCACCTCCTCGCGAAGCTGGTGCGTGGCTTCGGCAGCGAGAGTGTCGACCACCGCCTGCGCCACGCCGACTTCGCCAACACCGCGGCGCCGGGCCGGGCGCGCTGGCTAGGCCGCCCGATCGCAAGCCTGTCCACGCTGGACCGCGCCTTCGTCGTGGGCAGCTTCCTGCGCAAGGACCACCCGTTGCTGGCGCAGCGCCTGCGCCAGGCCGCACGCCGCGGCGCGCGCATCGCCAGCCTGAACGCGGTGCATGACGACTGGGCGATGCCGCTGGCGGCCACGCTGACGGCCGCGCCCTCGCAGTGGCTGCAGCAGCTGGCGGACGTGGCTGCCGCCGTCGCGCGGCTGGCCGGCGTGCCGGCGCCGCTGCCGGCCGATCCTGGCCCGCACGCGCAGGCCGTGGCCGAGCTGCTGGCCGGCGGTTCACAGAAGGCGCTACTGCTGGGGCAGGCTGCGGCGCAGCACCCGCAGGCCGCGCAGCTGCTGGCCGTGGCCCACTGGATCGCCGCGCAGACCGGCGCCACCGTGGGCTACCTGGGCAACGGCGGCAATGCCGTGGGCGCGCAGCTCGTGGGTGCGCAGCCCGGCCCGGGCGGCCTGAACGCCGCGCAGATGCTGACGCAGCCCATGAAGGCGCTCTTGCTGCTGCACACCGAGCCGCAGCTCGACGGCGCCGATGCCGCGGCCACTGCGGCCGCGCTGGCGCAGTCGGGCCTGGTGGTGGCGATGACGGCCTTCTTTGACGGCCCTGACAGCGCGCTGGGCCGCTGCGCCGACGTGCTGCTGCCGACCGCGCCCTTCACCGAAACCGGCGGCAGCTTCGTCAACGCCGAGGGCCGGCTGCAGGCCTTCCACGGCGTCGTCAAGCCGCTGGCCGAGACGCGCCCGGGCTGGAAGATCCTGCGCGTGCTGGGCAACCTGCTGGGCCTGCCGGGCTTTGAGTACGACAGCGTCGAGGCCGTGCGCGCCGAGGCGCTGGGCGACGTGGCCATGCTGCCCGCTCGGCTGGACAACGGCGCGGCGGCCGAGCTTTCGCCGACGGCCCTGGGCGCAGCGGTGGTCGGACTGGAGCGCATCGCCGACGTGCCGATCTACGCCACCGACATGATCGTGCGGCGCGCGGCGTCGCTGCAGCTCACGGCCGATGCGCGCGAACCTGTCGTTGGCATCCCTTCGGCGCTTTGGTCGCAGCTGGGCCTGACCGACGGCGACCGCGTGCGCGTCACGCAGGGGCAGGGTAGTGCCGTGCTCGCCGTCCGCCGTGACGGCACGCTCGCCCCCTCGGCGGTGCGCGTGGCCGCCGGTCACCCGGCCACGGCCGCACTCGGCGCGATGTTCGGCTCGCTCAGCGTGGAGAAGGCCTGATGTTCGAGCCCCTGCACACTGCCGCGACCGCGGTTCTGGGGCCCACGCTGTGGCTCGTGATCTGGACGCTGATCAAGATCGTGGCCGTGGTGCTGCCACTGATGGGCTGCGTCGCCTACCTCACGCTGTGGGAGCGCAAGGCCATCGGCTGGAGCCAGATCCGCCCCGGCCCGAACCGCGTCGGGCCCTATGGCCTGCTCACGCCCATCGCCGATGCGGTCAAGCTGATCTTCAAGGAGATCGTGCGCCCGACGGCAGCCAACAAGCCGCTGTTCTTCCTCGGCCCCATCATGACCATCATGCCGGCGCTGGCGGCATGGGCGGTGATCCCGTTCGGGCCCGAGCTGGCGCTGGCCGACATCAACGCCGGGCTGCTGTTCCTGATGGCGATCACGAGCCTGGAGGTCTACGGCGTCATCATCGCCGGCTGGGCCAGCAACTCGAAGTACGCCTTCCTGGGCGCGCTGCGCGCCAGCGCGCAGATGGTGAGCTACGAGATCGCGATGGGCTTCTGCCTCGTCGTGGTGCTGATGGTCTCGGCAAGCATGAACCTGTCGGACATCGTTGCACAGCAGCAGCGCGGCTACTTCGCCGACATGGGCCTGACCTTCCTCAGCTGGAACTGGCTGCCGCTGCTGCCCATCTTCGTGATCTTCTTCATCGCCGGCCTGGCGGAGACCAACCGCCACCCCTT
>JBILSW010000469.1:0-3210 GCA_044371895.1 Rubrivivax sp. | reverse complement strand
GCCGCCAGGCCCGCGCCCAGGCCCAGCTTCACGGCCAGCCACACGCCACCCAGGTAGCCCGCGTGCAGCAGCACGCCGGTCACGCCCAGGTGCAGCCACTGGCCGCGCCCCTGGGGCCAGGCCACGCGGGCCAGCACGATCCAGACGGAGAAGCACAGCACGCTCAGGCCGTAGCGCACGGCCAGGAAGCCCAGCGGCGGCGCGTGCGGCATGCCGTAGCGCGCCACGATGAAGCCCGTGCTCCAGATGAGCACGAACACCGCGGGCATCGCGCGCAGCAGCGCATCGTGCCCGTCCCCCCGGCCGCCCGCGCCGTTCATGGCCCGCTCACCGCGCGCGGGCGCGGATCTCGGGGATCGCCTTGCGCAGGTAGTACACCATCGACCACACGGTCAGCACCGTCGCCAGCCAGATCAGGCCGGTGCCCCACAGCCGCGTGTCGATGACGCCGAACAGCCCGCCGTCGTACAGCAGGAAAGGGATCGCCACCATCTGGACCGTGGTCTTGACCTTGCCCAGCATGTGCACCGCCACGCTGCGCGTGGCCCCGATCTGCGCCATCCACTCGCGCAGCGCGCTGATGGCGATTTCGCGGCCGATGATGATCAGCGCCACGATGGCGTCGACGCGGCCGAGGTCCAGCAGCACCAGCAGCGCGGCGCAGATCAGGAACTTGTCAGCCACCGGGTCGAGAAAGGCGCCGAAGGCCGAGGTCTGGTTTAGGCGGCGCGCCAGGTAGCCGTCGAGCCAGTCGGTCAGGGCGAACAGCACGAACAGCGAGGTTGCCGCCAGGTTCTTCGTCGCCATGGGCCACGACAGCCAGTACACGCCGATGATCAGCGGAATGGCCGCGATGCGGGCCCAGGTGAGCAGCGTGGGGACGGTGAAGAACATGGCGGGCGCAGTCACTCGGGCAATGGTCAGTCGAGCGTACGCGGTTTGAATCGGCGCCGGTCATCGAACAGGAACACCTCCGTCCACTTCCACGGACGGGGCAGACGCGAGACGTCGCCATAGGGCGCGCCGCGTCGGATGGCCTCGACCGCCAGGGCCACCGTGTCGGCCGCCTCGGCGTTGGCCGGCGGCCGCAGCACCTTGACGTCGCGCACTCTGCCGTCGGCGCTGAGCTCGATCTCGAGGATGGGGATGCCGAACAGCAGCGGCGGCACCGGGCCGAGGTAGCTGCCCTGCGGGCTGGCGCGCACCATGCGCGTGGCCGCGGCCCGCTTGAACTCGTTCCAGTTGCGCGCCGGCGTGGCCGGCGCCAGCGCGACGGCCGGCCCCAGCGGCGCCAGGCGGGCCGGCGGCACGGCCGGCGCCGGTGCCACCGCGGGCGGCGGGGGCGCCGGCGGGGGTGCGGCCGGCACCGGGGCGGCGGCCACGGCCGGCGGGCGCGGCGGCACGGCCGGGGCTGGCGCCACCGGCGTCGGCGCCGGGGCCGGGGGGCGCCCGGGCCGACCGGCACAGCCTGCAGCGGCGGCGGCCAGCGCCGCCAGCAGGCCCACGGCGCCGCGACGACCCGCCGTCGAATCAGTGCAGTGCACGGTAGATCTCCTCCGCCAGGTCGGCGCCGATGCCTTCGACACTTGCCAGCTCGTCCACCGCGGCCGCGGCGACCCCACGCAGCCCGCCGAAGCGCTGCAGCAGCCGGGCCCGCTTGCGCGGCCCGATGCCGGGGATGTCCTCGAGCCGGCTGCCGCCGGTGCGCGCGCTGGCCCGCTTCGCTCGCATGCCGGTGATCGCGAACCGGTGGGCCTCGTCGCGGATCTGCGCCACCAGCATCAGGGCGGCGGAATCATGCCCGAGTTGCACCTTGGGCCGGCCGTCGGCGAACACCAGCTCCTCCAGGCCCACCTTGCGGCCCTCGCCCTTCTCGACGCCGACGATGAGGCCGATGTCCAGGCCCAGCGACTCGAACACCTCGCGCGCCATGCTCACCTGGCCACGGCCGCCGTCCACCAGCACCAGGTCGGGCAGGCGGGCCTGCGCGCCACGGCGCGGCCGTGGCGCGGGCTCGGCCGGGTCGGCGTCGGCCGTGGCGGCCAGGGGGGCCTCGGGTTCGCCGCCCTCGCGCACCAGTTCGGCCAGCCGGGCGTAGCGCCGCGTCAGCACCTGGCGCATCGCGGCGTAGTCGTCGCCGCCGGTGACGCCCTCGATGTTGAAGCGGCGATACTGGCCGCCCTGCATCGCGTGGTTCTCGTACACCACGCAGCTGGCCTGGGTGGCTTCGCCAGCGGTGTGGCTGATGTCGAAGCACTCGACGCGCAGCTGCGCCGGGTCGGCCACGTCGAGGTCGAGCGCCTCCACCAGCGCACGCGTGCGCGCCCGGGCCGAGCCCTCCTCGGCCAGCAGCCGCGCCAGCGCGAGCTCGGCGCCCTTGGCCGCCATCTCCAGCCATACGCGGCGCTGCTCGCGCGGCTGGTGCGTGGCGCGCACGCGCGTGCCGGCGCTCTCGGCCAGGGCCTCGACGAGCGACTTGTCCACCGGGTGGCTGGTCACCAGCAGCGGCGGCACCGGCTGGCCCGTGTAGTGCTGCGCGATGAAGGCCTCGAGCACGGCGCTCTCCACGCTGCGCTCGGGCGCGCCGACGTCGAGCTCGTCGTCCTCGAGCGCGATCTCGGCGGCGGCCAGCGAGGCGCCGTCCTGCACGTGGGCCGGGAAGTGCGCGCGGTCGCCAAGGTGGCGGCTGCCGCGCACCATGGCCAGGTTCACGCAGGCGCGGCCGCCGGCCACCTTGACGGCCAGGATGTCGACGTCGCGGTCTGAGGCGTTCAGGCTGCTCGCGTCCACCGTCTGCTGCTGCAGCACGCGCGACAGGCTGCCAATGCGGTCGCGGCAGGCCGCGGCGCGCTCGAACTCCAGGTTCTCGGAAAAGCCCATCATCTGCGCCTGCAGGTCCTCGATCACCTCCTGCGTCTGGCCGAGCAGGAAGCGCTCGGCGTCACGCACGTCGCGCGCGTAGTCCTCGGTGCTGACCAGGCCCACGCAGGGGCCGCTGCAGCGCTGGATCTGGTACAGCAGGCAGGGCCGGCTGCGGTTGGCGTAGACCGTGTCCTCGCAGGTGCGCAGCCGGAAGGCCTTCTGCATGAGCTGGATGGTCTGCTTCACGGCCCAGGCGTTGGGGTAGGGCCCGAAGTAGCGGTGCCGGCGGTCGACCGCGCCGCGGAAGTAGGCCATGCGCGGGAACGGGTGCGTCACCAGCTTCAGGTA
>JBILSW010000468.1:0-3215 GCA_044371895.1 Rubrivivax sp. | reverse complement strand
CAAGGACGTGTTCCTGCCCACCGTGGGCAAGCGCGGCGCGGCCATCATCGAGGCGCGCGGCCTGTCATCGGCGGCCTCCGCAGCGAATGCCGCCATCGACCACATGCGTGACTGGGCCCTGGGCACGAACGGCGGCTGGGTGACGATGGGCGTGCCCAGTAACGGCGAGTACGGCATCCCGCAGGACGTGATGTTCGGCTACCCCGTCACGTGCGAGGCCGGCTCGTACAGGATCGTCCAGGGCCTGCCCATCGACGAGTTCAGCCGGGGCTGCATCGACAAGACGCTGGCCGAGTTGCTCGGCGAGCAGGACGGCGTCAAGCACCTGCTGTAATGCGCCCTGCATCGTCGGCGCACGCACGAGGGCCCGCGACGCGAGCCATCTTTCGTGGGCCTCAGCGGCGGCGCGCCGCCGCCAGCAGCGCCAGGCCAAGGCCCGCGAGCGCCAGCGAGGCCGGGCTGGACACAGGCACCGGGGCGGTCTCCAGCACGCTGAAGCTGGCGCGGTAGTTGGCGCCGCCGCGGCTGTCGAAGCGTTCGCCGATGTTCGAGGTGATCCGCCAGTAGAGCTCCAGCGTGTGCTCGCCGGCGCCCAGGCCGGCCAGGAAGTCGATCGGCGTGCCGGACAGCTGCGCCCACTTCTGGTCGCCCGGCGTGCTGGCGAAGACGTTGCCCATCGCGTCGTTGAACGGGAGGTCCGACGTGAAGCCGATGGCCTGCGAGGTGAACGCGCCGCCGTTGACTCGCCAGGACAGGACCGCGCCAGTGACGTCGCCACCGCCGTTCTTCCAACTCAGCACCTCGGCACCCGAGATGTAGGCGGCGGCCCCGAGGGCAAAGTCGCCGAGGTCGGCACCGTGGAAGGCGGGGCCGGTCGTCGGACCGGGCTGGGTGCCGCCGTACCAGGCGAAGCCGGCAGCGCCCGGGCCGTCGGCGTCGATCGCGACGTAGCTGCCGAAGATGCCGACGGCTGCGGCCGAGGCGGCGCCGCCGGCAAGCAGGGCCGCGGTGGCGAGCAGGGTGCGAAGGGCGGTCAGGCGCATGGGGCAGGTCTCCAGTTTGGGCTTGAATGTGTAGTCTAGATACATGTCCTGGTCCACCTCTTGACGAAAACACCCTTGTTTTCGCTTCCTACACCCCGCAAATCCGGGGATCTGCTCGCTGTGAAGCAAGTAGTTTGACTACAAGGCGCGCGATCATGCTGCCCCGGAGCCGTCGCTCTCAGGCCCGGCCCGACAGGCTGCCCGCTGCGGGGTAACCTTCCATGCCTGCACCCCTGCATCCGCCCTCCCGAGCCCGCCGTGCCCTCACACCCCCGCGACGCCCTGTTCGACCCCGAAGACCTGCCCGTGCCGGCGCTGCCGGTATGCGACCACTACGCCGGCGTTGAACCTCGCATGAGCAAGAGCCTGCAGCTGCAGGCCGAGCTGGGCCCGGTGTTCGACGTCACGCTCGACAACGAGGACGGCGCCCCGGTCGGCCGCGAGGTCGAGCACGCGCGGCTGATCGCCGGCCTGCTGGGCGGGCCGCTGAACCGCTTCGGGCGCGTCGGCGTGCGGCTGCTGCCGGTGTCGCACCCGGCCTTCGCCGAGGTCGCGAACGTCGTGCTCGGCGCCGCCAAGCCGCCGGTCTACCTGATGATCCCCAAGCCACGCGGCCCGGCCTGCATCGACGCCGCGGCTCGCACGGTCGACCGCCTGGGCGGCGCCGACGTGCCGCTGCACGCGCTGGTGGAGACCCATGGCGCGCTGGCCGCCGTGCACGCGCTTGCCGCGCACCCGCGCATCGAGAGCCTGAGCTTCGGGCTCATGGACTTCGTCTCGGCGCACCGCGGCGCCATCCCGCAGTGGGCGATGAGCGCCGACGGCCAGTTCGACCACCCGCTGGTGGTGCGCGCCAAGCTCGAGATCGCCGCCGCCTGCCACGCCCACGGCAAGGTGCCCTCGCACGGCGTGGTCACCGAGTTCCAGGACACGGCGGCGCTGTCGGAGGCCGCGCGCAAGGCCGCCGAGCTGTTGGGCTACACGCGCATGTGGAGCATCCACCCGGCGCAGGTGCGCACCATCGTGGCGGCATTCGCGCCCGCGGCGGCCGAGATCGCCCAGGCGGTGCAGATCCTGAGGGCGGCCGAAGCCGCCGACTGGGCGCCCACCCGCCACGCCGACACCCTGCACGACCGCGCGAGCTACCGCTACTTCTGGCAGTTGCTGCAGCGCGCCGAGCGCACGGGCGCGGCCGGCCTGCCGGACGACGTGCGCCAGGCCTGGTTCGGGCCCCAATCGCCCTGACGTGGCGCTGAAACGGCGCGCATTCCGCCGCGCCGTCCGGGGTTGATGCGGCACTGCAGCACGCCGTCACACGGCAGCCGGCACACTGTGCATTGGTGTTCGTTCACCCTGCCATCGTTTCGGAGTTACCGATGACCACGCTTCTGCTTGCCCTCGTCCCGCTGTTGTTCGTCACCGGCTTCCTGGTCTGGACGATGACGATGGGCGCGCGCGAGCAGGCCAAGGCCGATGTCTGGGCAGAAGACTGGGCGGCCCGGCAAGAGGGCGGCCCGGGCCACTGAGTCCCTCCCAATCCGGCCGGGGGTCGCGCCTCGGGTAGGCTCGGGGCTCGGGTCCTGACTGCCGCGCCCGACCGCGCGCACCGACCGCCTTGCGACACCGCTCTGCCCTGCGAGCCCTAGCCCTGCTGATCGCCGTCGTCCTGGCGGCGCCCTGGGTGCACGCGCAGACGCTGAAGCTGCGCCTCATCGGCACCACCGACCTGCACATGCAGCTGCTGTCCTGGGACTACTGCCAGGACCGCGCCGTCGTCGAGTACGGCTTCGCGCGCACGGCCACGCTCATCGATGCGGCACGCGCCGAGGCGAGCAACAGCCTGCTCGTCGACAACGGCGAGATCTTCCAGGGCAGTCCGCTCGGCGACATGGTGGCGGGCGCCAAACCGCTGGCCACGGGCCAGGTGCATCCCGCCATCGCGCTGCTCAACCGCTTCGGCTACGACGCCGCGGCACCGGGCAACCACGAGTTCAACTGCGGGCTGGACTTCCTGCGCCTCACCCGCGCGGGTGCGCGCTCCCCGGTGCTCGCGGTCAACGTGGTGGAGGCCGCCGGCCCGCGCCGCGGCCAGCCCGCGTTCCAGCCGCACCCGCTGCTGGAGCGGCGCGTCGTCGACGATTCCGGCGCGCCGCACACGCTGAAGATCGGCGT
>JBILSW010000467.1:0-3220 GCA_044371895.1 Rubrivivax sp. | reverse complement strand
CTTCGCCTACGAGCTGGCGCTGATCGTCGAGCACGGCCTGCAGCGCATGCTGCAGCAGCGGCACGACGTGTTCTTCTACCTCACGGTGATGAACCAGAACCACGAGCAGCCGTCGATGCCGAACCTGGGGCAGGAAGGCGCGGCCGAGGGCGTGCTGCGCGGCCTGCACCTCCTGCCGGCGCTGCCCGAGGTGGCGGCGCTGCTGCAGGGCACCGACACGGCCGCCGAGGCGGCCGGGGCCCCGCGCTGTGTGCTGCTGGGCAGCGGGGCCATCCTGCACGAGGCGCTGGCCGCCGCGCGGCTGCTGGCGGCCGACTTCGGCGTGGCCGCCACGGTGGCCAGCGTCACCTCGTGGAGCGAGCTGGCGCGCGAAGGCATGGCCTGGGAGCGCGCGCGCACGCTGGGCGCGCCGCCGCAGCCGGCGGGCGAGCCCTGGGTGACGGCGCAGCTGGCGGCCACCGACGGCCCCATCGTCGCCGCCACCGACTACGTGCGCGCCGTGCCCGAGCAGATCCGCGCCTACGTGCCCGCCGGTCGGCGCTACGCCACGCTGGGCACCGACGGCTTCGGCCGCAGCGACAGCCGCGAGGCGGTACGCGGTTTCTTCGAGGTCGACGCGAAACACATCGCGCTGCGCGCCCTGGTGGCGCTGGCCGACGACGGCGTGCTGGGCTCCGACGTCCCCGCCGTGGCGCGCGCGCGCTGGGGCCTGGCGGCGACGCCTGCACCGTGGACGCTGTGAGCCGGGAGCTCCGCTCGCGCTGAGCCTGTCGAAGCGCCGTGGGCGCGCCGCGGACTTCGACAAGCTCAGACCGACCGAGTTCGCCTGCGGCATCATGCGACGCAGAACGAAACGACACCGGAGACCATCATCGCCCCCGCCCTCACCCTGACCGCCGGGCCGCTGCGCCTGGCCCTGCGGCCCGACCTCGGCGGCGCCATCGCCGGACTGTGGTTCACCGATGCGCACGGCGAGCAGGCCGTGCTGCGCAGCACCGAGCCCGACGCGCTGGCCAGCAGCCGCGCCGCCGCCAGCTACCCGCTGGTGCCCTACTCCAACCGCCTGGGCTACCGCCGCTTCCGCTGGCACGGCCACGAGCACACGACCGCGGCCAACTTCGACGACCACCCGCACTCGGTGCACGGCGTGGGCTGGCAGCGGCCCTGGGAGGTGGCCTCCGCTTCGGCCACCGAGGCCGAGGTGCACTACGCCCACGTGCCCGACGCGCACTGGCCCTTCGCCTTCACCGCGCGCCAGCGCGTCGAGCTGGCGGAGGACGCGCTGACGCTGCGGCTGGCCATCACCAACACCGACGGCCACGCGCAGCCCGCGGGCCTGGGCTGGCACCCGTACTTCCTCAAGCGCACGCGCAGCCGGCTGCACGCTGAGGTCAGCAGCCGCTGGGAGCCCGACGCCAGCGGCCTGCCCGTGCGGCAGCTGCCGCAGGCCGGCATCGATGGCGACGTGGCCCACCTCGGCTTCGACCACTGCTTCGACGGCTGGAAGGGCGCGGCGCGGCTGCGCGACGAGCGGCTGTCGCTGCGGCTCACCTCCTCGTTCACACGGCTCGTGGTGTACACCCCGGCCACCAAGGCGTACTGGTGCGTGGAGCCCGTGAGCCACGTCAGCAACGCCATCCACATGGCCGAGCCGGCCACGCACGGCCTGGTCGACCTGCTGCCCGGCGCCACGCACGAGGGCTGGATGCGGCTGGAGGTGGCCTCGGCATGACCGGCGCCGAGCTGTGGCTCGACTGGCAGCCGCTGCCCGCGCCGGCCTGCCAGCTGGGCGAGTCGCCGTTCTGGCACCCGGACGAGCAGGCGCTGTACTGGCTGGACATCCCCGGCCGCGCGCTGCACCGCTGGCAGCCCGGCCCCGGCCCCGGCCCCGTCGCCGGGGGCACGCACCGCCACTGGGCGCTGCCCACCGAGCCCGGCTGCATCGCCCCGCTGCCCGACGGCCGGCTGCTGATGGCACGGCGCGACGGCCTGTTCCGCTTCGACACCGCCACCGGCGCGGCCGAGCGGCTGGCCGACCCGCCCTACGACCCCGCCACCGAGCGCTTCAACGACGGCAAGGCCGACGCCGCCGGGCGCCTGTGGGTGAGCACGATCTACGAGCCACGCGACAAGGCCGTGGCGGGGCTGTACCGCTGGGATGGCGCCACGCTGGAGCGGCTGCTGGGCGGGCTGACCATCGGCAACGGCCTGGCCTTCAGCGCCGACGGCCGCACCGTCTGCACGGCCGACACGCCCACGCACGAGGTCGTGGCGCACACGCTCGATGCCGGCACCGACCGCCTGGTGCAGCCGCGCGTGCTGCACCGCTTCGCGCCGAAGGTGCCCGGCGCGCCGCTGGAGGACTACGGGGGCCGGCCCGATGGCGCGGCGATGGACGTCGACGGCATCTGCTGGGTGGCCATGATGGAGGGCCAGCGTCTGGCCTGCCTGGGCCCCGACGGCAGCTTGCGCGCCAGCGTGCCGCTGCCGGTGCGCTGCCCGACCATGCCCTGCTTCGGCGGGGCGGACGGCCGCACGCTGTTCGTCACCACGGCCTCGATCAACCGGCCCGCGGCGGAACTGGCGGCCCAGCCCTGGGCCGGCCGCGTGCTGATGGTGCGCGCGCCGGTGGCCGGGCTGCCGGTGAATTTCGCGCACGGCTGAACGGGCGGGAAGACACGTGGCCACGCCGCTGCCCCGGGACGGGCTGATCGCGCGGCTGGCCGCGCCGCGCGAGTGGGACCTGGCCGTCGTCGGCGGCGGCGCGGTGGGCCTGGGCGTGGCGCTGGACGCCGTGGCGCGCGGCTTCTCAGTGGTGCTGCTGGAGGCGGCCGACTTCGCCGGCGGCACCTCGTCGCGCGCCACCAAGCTGGCGCACGGCGGCGTGCGCTACCTCGCGCAGGGCGACCTGGCCCTGGTGCGCGAGGCGCTGCACGAGCGCGGCGCGCTGCTGGCCAACGCCCCGCACGTGGCCGCGCCGCTGCCCTTCGTGATGCCGGCCTACCGCTGGTGGGAGAAGGGCTTCTACGGCGCCGGCCTGAAGGCCTACGACCTGCTGGCGGGCGCGCGCGGCCTCGGGCCGACCGAGTGGCTCGACACGCGCCGCGCCCAGGCCCTGCTGCCCGGCGCGCGCGCCCACGGCCCGGCCGGCGCGCTGCAGGGCGGCGTGCGCTACTGGGACGGCCAGTTCGACGACGCCCGGCTGACGCTGCTGCTCGCG
>JBILSW010000465.1:0-3224 GCA_044371895.1 Rubrivivax sp. | reverse complement strand
TGTGCGCGGTGCTGCTGCTGGCCTTCGCGTCGCTGCGCGCGCTGGCCTTCGCCGCGCTGCCGGTGGCCACCGGCGTGGTGGCCGGCATCGCGGCCGTGGGCCTGGGCTTCGGCAGTGTGCACGGCATGACGCTGGGCTTCGGCATCACGCTCATCGGCGAGGCCGTGGACTACGCCATCTACTACCTCATCCAGGCCCGCGGCCGCAGCGCCGACGGCAAGGGCTGGCAGCGCTGGCTGGCCAGCGGCTGGCCGACGATGCGGCTGGGGCTGTTGACCTCGGTGTGCGGCTTCTCGGCGCTGCTGCTGTCGGGATTTCCGGGGCTGCGCCAGCTGGGCCTGTTCTCGGTGACGGGGCTGGTGGCGGCAATGCTGACCACCCGCTACGTGCTGCCGCTGCTGATGCCCGACGGCGCGCAGGGCCAGGGCGCGCGCGCCGCGCTGGGCGCGGCCGGCCGGGCCGCCATGCGCGCGCTGCCGCGCACGCGCGTGCTGTGGTGGCTGCTCAGTGCCGCCGCGCTGGTGGTGCTGCTGCAGCGCGAGCGGCTGTGGGAGACCGAACTGTCGTCGCTGAGCCCGGTCACGCAGGAGGCCATCGCGCTGGACGCCGCGCTGCGGGCGGAGCTTTCGGCCGGCGCCGACGGCACCACGCTGGTGGTGGTGCAGGCCGCCGACGCCGAGGCGGCGCTGCAGGGCGCCGAGGCGGTGGCGCGCCGGCTCGAGCCGCTGGTGGCCGAGGGCGTGATCGCGGGCTTCGACAGCCCGGCGCGCTTCCTGCCCAGCCAACGCACGCAGCGCGAGCGCCAGGCCGCGCTGCCGGCGCCCGAGGCGCTGCGCGCCGCGCTGGCCCAGGCAACGGCGGGCGGGCCGCTGCCGGCGACGCGGCTGGAGCCCTTCGTAGCCGCCGTGGCGCAGGCGCGCACGCGGCCGCCGCTCACGCCCAAGGCCATCGCCGGCACGCCCGTGGCGCCGCTGGTGCGCGCGCTGCTGATGCCGCGGCCCGACGGCGGCACCACGGCGCTGCTGCCGCTGCAGCCGGCCGGCGGGACGCTCGACGCCGCCCGCGTGCGCGCGGCGCTGCAGGGCCTGCCCTCGGCGCAGCTGCTCGACATCGGCCGCGAGCTCGCCGGCATCTACGGCCGCTACCTGGCCGAGGCGCGCGAGCAGTCGCTGCTGGGCGCTGGCGGCGTGCTGCTGCTGCTGGCGCTGGCGCTGCGCCGCCCACGGCGGCTGCTGGCCGTGGCGCAGCCGCTGCTGATGGCCGTGCTGCTGTGCATGGGCGCGCTGGCGCTGGCCGGCGTGCCGCTGGGCATCCTGCACCTCGTGGGCCTGCTGCTGGTGGTGGCCGTGGGCTCGAACTACGTGCTGTTCTTCGACCTGCTGGCGCACGGCGGCGGGCAGGCCGACGACGACACGCTGGCCTCGCTGCTGCTGGCCAACCTGACCACGGTGCTGGGCTTCGGGCTCATCGCGAGCTCGTCGATCCCGGCGCTGTCGGCCATCGGCTGGGTGGTGGGGCCGGGGGCGCTGCTGACGCTGGTGCTGGCGGCGGCCTTCGCGCCGCGCTCCGCCGCGGCCGGCGCGACCCCACAACGCCCCTGAGGCCGCCCGCGGCGGCGTGACAGAATTTTCGGCTCTGCACCGGTTCCCGATGCCCGCCTCGTCCCTCCCTTCCTCCACCGCGCCGGCCCGCTGGCCCTGGCCGCCCGTGCTGCGGGCCAGCGTCGCCCTGCACGCCGCTGCCGGCGGCGCGGCGCTGTGGCTGCCCGGTGCCGAGCCCTGGGCGCTGGGCGCGGTGCTGCTCAACCACGCCGGGCTCACGGCGGCCGGGCTGTGGCCGCGCAGCCGCTGGCTGGGGCCCAACGTCACACGGCTGCCCCCCGGCGCGGGGGCAGCCGTGACGCTCACATTCGACGACGGACCCGACCCCGCCGTCACGCCCGCGCTGCTCGACCTGCTCGACGCCCACGGCGCGCGCGCCACCTTCTTCTGCATCGCCACGCGCGCCCAGCGCCACGGGGCGCTGGCGCGCGAGATCGTGGCCCGCGGCCACGACCTGCAGAACCACTCCGACCGCCACCGCCACGACTTCAGCCTGCGCGGCCCGCGCGCGCTGGCCGCCGAGATCGGCCGCGCGCAGCAGCGGCTGGCCGACATCACGGGCACGCAACCGCACTGCTTCCGCGCGCCGGCGGGCCTGCGCAACCCGCTGCTCGACCCGGTGCTGCATCGCCTGGGCCTGCACCTGGTGAGCTGGACGCGCCGCGGCTTCGACACCCGCGACGCCGACGCCACCCGTGTGCGGGCGCGCCTGTCGCGCGGCCTTGCCGCCGGCGACATCCTGCTGCTGCACGACGGCCATGCCCGCCACACGGCACAGGGCCGGCCGGTTCTGCTGGAGGTGCTGCCCCCGCTGCTGGCGCAACTGCGCGCGGCCGGGCTGCGCACGCTGACGCTGCGCGAGGCGCTGCCGCCACGGGGCGCCGCCGCATGAAGGCCGATGCCCGGGCCGCGCTGCACGCCGAGCCGTCCGCCGAGCAGGCCTGGCTTGAGCTGCACGCCCGCAGCTGCGAGCCCTACCGCGCCGCCGGCCGCTTCGCCTGGCACTTCGCGCGGGGCAAGCTCGGGCGCGACCCCGTGTTCCGCGGCCTCGTCGAGCGCGGCGAACTGCGCGGCGGCGACGGCCGGCCCCGCGTCGTCGACATCGGCTGCGGCCAGGGCCTGCTGGCCAGCCTGCTGCAGCAGCTGGCCGACGCGCAGGCCCAGCGCCGCTGGCCCGCGGCCTGGCCGGCCGTGCCGCCGGCGCGCGCGTACACCGGCATCGAGCTGATGCGCAGCGATGTCGCGAGGGCCGAGGCCGCGGTCGGCGCGCTGCCGCTGGCGCCGCGATTCGTCTGCGGCGACATGCGCGACGTGGCGCTGCCGGCGTGCGACCTCGTCGTCATCCTCGACGTGCTGCACTACGTGGACCACGCCGCGCAGCGTGCGCTGCTGGAGCGCGTGCACGCGGCGCTGTCGCCGCGCGGCCGGCTGCTGCTGCGCATCGGCGACATGGCGCAGGCCGGCGGCTTCCGCGCCAGCCAGTGGGTCGACCGAGTCGTCACCTGGGCGCGCGGCCACCGCGTGCCGCCTACCTGGGGCCGCCCGCTGGCCGACTGGCAGGCGCTGCTGCAGGCGCTGGGGTTCGCGGTGCAGCCCCTGCCCATGAGTGCCGGCACGCCGTTC
>JBILSW010000048.1:0-11025 GCA_044371895.1 Rubrivivax sp. | reverse complement strand
AGATCGACTGGGCCGTGCGCTGGTGGCAGGCGGCTCGCCGCGCCGGCGTGCCGGTGGCCGACGACTTCGGCGAGTGCTGGCGGGCGTTGGAGTGGATGGGCCTGCAGCGGCATCTGAAGGTGCTGGGCATCTTCTGCCGCCTGAAGCACCGCGACGGGAAGGCCGGCTACGCCGCCGACCTGCCGCGCTTCTTCGGCTACGCCACCCGGGTGGCGCTGCGCTACCGCCCGCTGGCCCCGCTGCTGAAGCTGCTGGAGCCCATGAGCGAGCGGACGGTGGCGGCCGGCTACACCTTCTGACGCTGGCGCCGGCCGCCGGGCCGGCTTACTTCGGCAGCACCACGGTGTCGATGACGTGGATGACGCCGTTGCTGGCCACGACATCGGCCTGCACGACCTTGGCGTTGTTCACGGTCACGCCGCCCGTGGTGCCCACGGTCAGCATGCCGCCCTGCACCGTCTTCACGCTGCCGGCCTTCACGTCCTTGGCCATCACCCGGCCCGGCACCACGTGGTAGGTGAGCACGGCGGTGAGCTTGGCCTTGTCCTTGAGCAGCGCGTCGAGGTCGGCCTTGGGGATCTTGGCGAAGGCCGCGTCGGTGGGCGCGAACACCGTGAACGGGCCGGGTCCCTTGAGGGTGTCGATCAGGCCGGCCGCCTGGAGCGCCGTGGCCAGCGTCTTGAACGAGCCGGCAGCCACCGCGGTGTCGACGATGTCCTTGGCCTGGGCGGCCAGCGAGGCCGCGGCCAGGGCGGCGGCGATGAACAGCTTCTTCATGGAGAGGGTCCTTTCGGGGACGTTGGGGGAAGGGATGCGTGGGGGTCAGGGCCGCGGCAGGATGACGCGGTCGAGCACGTGCACGGCGCCGTTGCTCGCGAGCACGTCCCTGGTCGGTGATGGCCAGGGCGGGTGTCACGGTGAAGGTCTCGCCCTGCAGCGTGGTGACGGGCGTGCCCGGCACGATGTCGGCCTTGAGCACCCGCGCCGGCAGCACGTGGTAGGTGAGCACCTTGGTCAGCAGGGGGGTGTTGGCCAGCAGCTGCGCCTTGGTCACGCCCAGTTCCGCCAGCAGCGCCGCGAAGGCGTCGTTGGTGGGCGCGAACACCGTCAGCGGCCCGGTACCCGACAGCGCGCCCTGCAGGTTGGCCGCGACGACGGCCTCCACCAGGATGCTGAACTGCGGCAGCGCCTGCGCCGTCTGCACGATGTTGCGGTTGGCCGGCAGCAGCACGCGGTCGACGACGTGGATGATGCCGTTGGTGGCGCCGACGTCGGTCTGCGTGATGCGGCTGGTGCGGTTGCGGCCGTCGGTGATGACGAGCGCGCCGGACACCGAGTCGACCTTGAAGATGCCGCCGGCCAGCGGCGAGATGGCTTTGCCCAGGGGCACGCTGGCGCGGGGTACGCGGGTGCTCAGCACGTGGTACTGCAGCACGCTGGTCAGCAGCGGGGTGTCGGCCAGCAACTGGGCGCGCGTGATGCCGAGTTCGGTCGCCAGCGCGTTGAAGGCGTCGTCGGTTGGGGCGAACACCGTGAAGCTGCCCGAGCCAAGCAGCGTGGCCCGCAGGCCAGTGTTCACGAGTGCCTGGTTCAGCGTCCCGAAGCGCGTGTCGGTGGCCGTCACGTCGGCGATCGTGAACGGATGGTCGTCGCCGCCGCCGCATGCGGCGACCAGGCCCGTGGCCAGGGCGGCGATGGAAGGCCGGATCCACTTCAACACTGTCTGTCTTCTGCGTGGGCATGCGGAATGGGATGGCGATGCCGAGTATGAACTCAATGGTATTCCGAGTGAACTGCTTGGTCACTCAAGAAACTCCATTGCTCAATAAATGGCCGTATGGACTTTGCTGACTTTCCGCCGGGACGTGCGCCGCCAGTGCTTGGCCTTGAAGCGGATGCCCGGGGCCCGGCGGCGACGTAGCCGCCGCCCGACAATGCGACGCTTCCCACCGATCTTCACGCGCCCCGGGCTGCAGCGGCCGCGGCGTGGCCCGTGCCATGGCCCTGTTCGCCTTCTTCGAAAGCCGCATCCGCCCCACCGCGATGCCCGGCAGCCCACCTCCCCAGGGTCTGCTGGCCTTCTACTGGCACTTCATCCGCCAAGCCAGGCACCTGTTCGGCGCGATGTTCGTCACGGGGCTGCTGGTGGCGCTGATCGACACCCTCATCCCGCTGTTCATCGGCCGCCTGGTGCGGCTGATGGAAGCCACCGACCGCGCCGCGGCGCTCGACGCCGCGATGCCGTCGCTGCTGGCGATGGGCGCGGCGGTGCTGATCGGCCGGCCGCTGGCGCTGCTGCTGGACAGCCTGGTGCGCAACAACGCGGTGGTGCCGGGGGTCACCAGCCTCATCCGCTGGCAGAGCCACTGGCACGTGGTGCGGCAGAGCTGGCCGTTCTTCCAGAACGACTTCGCGGGCCGCATCGCCAACCGCGTCATGCAGACCAGCAACGCGGTTCGCGAGAGCGTGGTCAGCTGCATCCGCGCCGTCTGGTACATCATCGTCTACGGGCTGTCGGCACTGGTGCTGATGGCCATGGCCGACTGGCGGCTGGCGCTGCCCACCGTGGCCTGGTTCGTGGGCTACGTGGTCTTTCTGCGCCACTTCGTGCCGCAGATGCGCGACCTGGCCAAGGCGAGCTCGGAACTGCGCAGCCAGGTCATGGGCCGCGTGGTCGACAGCTACACCAACATCCTCACGGTGAAGCTGTTCGCCCGCGCGCGCGACGAGGACGCCTACGTGCGTGAGGTGATCGACGAGCACAGCGGCGCCATCGCCGCGCACATGCGGCTGATCACCACCTTCATGACCACGCTGTCGGTGCTCAACGCGATGTTGCTGGTGGGCACGGCGGCCATCGGCGTGTGGCTGTGGGGCAATGGCACCATCGATGCCGGCACGGTGGCCACCGCCCTGCCGCTGGCCTGGGCCATCGCCAACGTGGCCGGCTTCGTGAGCTGGGAGGTGACCGGCATCTTCGAGAACGTGGGCGTGGTGCAGGAGGGCATGGAGACCATCGCCGTGCCGCACGCCATGACCGACCGGCCCGGCGCGCGCGAGCTGCAGGTGCAGCAGGGCGAGATCCGCTTCGAGCACGTGACCTTCACCTACGGCCGCCCCGATGGCCGGAAGGTGCTCGACGACCTGAGCGTGATGGTGAAGCCCGGCGAGCGCGTGGGTCTGGTGGGCCGCTCGGGTGCCGGCAAGAGCACGCTGGTGAACCTGCTGCTGCGCTTCCACGACATGGAGCAGGGCAGCGTGCGCATAGACGGCCACGACATCCGCGGCCTCAGCCAGGAGAGCCTGCGCGCGGCCATCGGGCTGGTGACGCAGGACACCTCGCTGCTGCACCGCTCGATCGCCGCCAACATCGGCTACGGCCGGCCCGGGGCCGGCCCGGACGAGATCGTGGCCGCGGCCCGCAAGGCGCAGGCGCACGAGTTCATCCTCGGGCTGCAGGACTGGAAGGGCCGCACCGGCTACGACGCCCACGTAGGCGAGCGTGGGGTCAAGCTCAGCGGCGGCCAGCGCCAGCGCATCGCCATCGCGCGCGTGGTCCTGAAGGATGCGCCCATCCTGCTGCTCGACGAGGCCACCAGCGCGCTGGACAGCGAGGTCGAGCTTGCCATCCAGGAGCAGCTGCTGGGCCTGATGGAGGGCAAGACGGTGATCGCCATCGCCCACCGCCTGAGCACCATCGCGCGCATGGACCGGCTGATCGTGCTCGAGCAGGGCCGCATCGTCGAGCAGGGCACGCACCCCGAACTGTTGGCCCTGGGCGGCCACTACGCCAAGCTCTGGTTGCACCAGAGCGGTGGCTTCCTGGGGGGGGAGTGAGCCCCCAGGCTGCGGGCGCTTCGCGTCCTCGCCACCCCCCGAGGGGGCTCAGCCCGGACCGGGGGACCCGGATCCGGGCTGGACGGGCCCCCAGGCTGCGGGCGCGATCTCAGGGCATCGCCGCGATCACCTGGGCCACCGACGCCGTGAGTTTCTTCGCGTAGGGCACGTGCAGGAACTCGTTCGGCCCGTGGGCGTTGCTCTTGGGGCCCAGCACGCCGCAGACCATCATCTGCGCCTTCGGGAAGCCGGCCTGCAGCATGCTCATCAGTGGGATCGTGCCGCCTTGCCCGATGTAGCCCAGTGGCGCGCCCCAGTGCGCCATCGAGGCGCTGTTCATGGCCAGTTCGAGCCAGGGCGCGAGCTCGGGGGCGTTCCAGCCCGTGGCGCCCAGCTGCCCAACGCGGCCGTCGGGGTGGAAGGTGACGCGGGCGTTGTACGGCGCGCTGTCCTCCAGCAGCGCTTTCAGGCGCACGCTGGCCTCGTGGCCGTCCACCAGCGGCGGCAGGCGCAGGCTCAACTTGAAGGCCGTGTGCGGCCGAAGCACGTTACCGGCGTTGGCCAGCTCGGGGAAGCCTTCCGCGCCGGTGACGCTGAGCGTGGGCCGCCAGGTGCGGTTGAGCAGCCCCTCGACCGGGTCGGTCGTGGTGGGCAGGGCCACGCCGCCGTCGGCGCCGCAGGCCCAGGGGAAGCGCTTCCAGACCTCGTCGCCGAGGATGGCCGCCGTGGCGCGCGCCTGCGCCACGCGCGAGGCCGGGATCTCGCAATGGAAGCTCTCCGGCAGCAGCCGGCCGGTGGCGCTGTCCTCAAGCCGGTCGAGCACGTGGCGCATGATGCGGAAGCTGCTGGGCACCAGGCCCGAGCTGTCGCCCGAGTGCACGCCTTCGGTCAGGACCTCCACCTTCAGCACGCCGCTGACCATGCCGCGCAGGCTGGTCGTCAGCCACAGCTGCTCGTAGTTGCCGGCGCCGCTGTCCAGGCACACCACCAGGCCGATGTCGCCCAGGCGCGGCTTCAGCGCCTCGATGTACAGCGGCAGGTCGGGGCTGCCGCTCTCCTCGCCGCTCTCGATGAGGCCCACGCAGCGTGGGCGCGCGATGCGCTGCCGGTCGAGCGACTCGATCGCGGTGATGGCGGCGTAGGCGGCGTAGCCGTCGTCGGCGCCGCCACGGCCGTAGAGCAGGCCGTTCTCGAACTTGGGCGTCCAGGGCCCGAGGTCGCTGCGCCAGCCGTTGAACTCCGGCTGCTTGTCGAGGTGCCCGTAGAGCAGCACCGTGTCGCCGCTGCCGTCGGCCGCGGCGCGCGTGGCCGGGATGTCGAAGAACAGCACCGGCGTGCGCCCGGGCAGGCGGATCACCTCGAGCGTCAGCCCGGCGATGCGGCGGTCCTCGATCCAGCGTGCGGCGTCCACCACCACGCGGTCGAGCAGGCCGTGCTCGGCCCACTTCGCGTCGAACATGGGGCTCTTGGCCGGCACCGCGATGTAGTCGGTGAGTGCGGGAACGATGCGCTGGTCCCAGGCCTCGTCGGCGTGCGCCGCGAGGGAGGCGGCCAGCGCGCCGGCCTCGGCGCTGCGGGTGGGGGCGTTCATGGCGGCGGTCTCCTGAAGGTGTGTTCGCAGTCTAGAGCCGGCCCAGCCACTGCACGAGCCGCATCAGCACGCCCTCGCGCTCGGCCTCGTTGAAGATCTCGTGGCGCATGGCCTCGAACTCCCAGGCGCTGACCACGCCCGGCGGCGCGGCGGCGGCGAAGGCGCGGCTGCCGGCGGGGTCGACGACGCGATCGGCGCCGCCCCACATCAGCAGCGTCGGCAGCGCCCAGCGCGGCGCAGCGGCGCGAACCTGCTCGCCCGCGTCGAGGATGAAGCGCGCCAGCCGCGCGCTGATGCGGTCATGCACCAGCGGGTCGGCGATGTAGGCGGCCACGGCGGCCTCGTCGTGCGACAGGCCGCGGGGGTCGATGCCGTTGCGCTGCGCCAGGTCGGGCAGCAGGCGTTCACCGATGGCCAGCTGCCAGCGCTGCCAGGCCGACAGCCGCGCGGCCAGCGCGGGCGAAGACAGCGCCAGCCCCTGCACTGGGCGGCTCCAGGGCGCCGGGCGCGGGGCCAGCGCCTCGACCACGAATCGCGCCGCCACCGCGCCGCCCATGCTGTGGCCCAGCAGCACCCGCGGGCCGCCGGCGTCCGGGGCGTGATCCAGCACGAGCGCCAGATCCTCGAGCAGGGCGTCGCCCCGGGGCAGCGTGCCGCGCAGCCCGCCGCTGCGACCGTGGCCGCGCTGGTCGTGCGCGAGCACCGACCAGCCCGCGGCGTTCAGCGCCCGGGCCACGTGGCCGTAGCGTGCCGCGTGCTCGCCGAGGCCGTGCACCAAGACCACCAGGCCGCGCGGCGCCGGAGCGGGCCACTCCGCCAGTACCAGGTCCAGGCCGTCAGGGGTGTGCAGGACAGGACCGCTCATGATCGGCCTGCGGAAGCGGTTTTTGGAATATTTGACATTTTCGCTACGCAATTGACTGACTAATTCGATATATTCACATCGTCACCCATCACTTGGGGCGCAGATCATCGCCACGGTGGCGTGCCCTCCCGAGCCGTGATTCCTCAAGACACCTTCCTGCAGTTTGCCCGCGATGCGGAGGCGAGCCGCCTGCGGGCCTTCGCCGGCGACCTGATCTACAAGGAGGGCATGCCGGCAACGCACCTGTACGTCATCACCGAGGGCGAGGTCGACCTGTTCCTGGTGCGCGACGGAAAGCGCACCGTGGTCGAGACGCTGCGCCAGGGCCAGTGCTTCGGCATCGAGCCGCACCTCGAACGGCCCGAGCGGCTGCACAGCGCCGCCGCCCGCACTTACAGCGAGATGTCGCTGGTGCCGCTGCACGCCGTGGCCGAGGCCGTGGCCGAGGGCTCCGAGCTGGCGCGCGGCCTGCTGCGCACGCTGTCGGAGCGGACGCTGGCGGCCCACCGCCTGATCGCACAGCGCGTGAACTTCCAGCCCGAGCTGCAGGTGTATGCGCAGATCCTGCACCTGCTGGGCCTGGCCGAGGTCGGCCGGGCGGCGGTGGCGCTGCGCCCGGGCGCCGAAAGCCGCAGCCCGCAGGCGCAGCCGCTGCTGCAGGACGTGCTGCACAACGCCCGCTTGCTGCTGGGCCACTCCGAGCGCCACGCGCTGGCCTGCTTGGCCCGGCTGCGCGCGGCCTGCCTCATCCGCATCGAGGACGACCGAGGCCTGGGCAAGCGCGTGCACTTCGCCGTGCGCGAAATCGTGTCCGACGTGCGCCGGCTCGTCGAAAGCGATGCCGACGCCGACCGGCTGCGGCACGAGACGCTGAGCCTGGATGAGTTCGCCTCGATGGTCGACGTCGACCGCACGGTGCTGCTGCGCAAGCTGGCGGCCGGCGACTTCGCCGACGACGTCTTCACGTTCCGCCGCGAGGAGATCCTGCGCCTGCTCGACACCCAGGGCCGGCGCTACTTCGCCGAGCGGCGCATCAAGCAGCCGCAGGAGTTCACCGAGGTCGCCGACCTCGAGTTCGCCGACGGCAAGTCGCTGTTCGCGGCGCTGTCGCGCCGCGACGGCCTGGACTTGGCCAAGCTGCTGGCCACGCTGGCCGGCGAGCCGGTGCGCGACCGCATCCTGGACGCCCTGCCGCGGCGCCGCCGCGAGGAGGTGGAGGCCGAGTTGCAGGGCCTGCGGCCCGATCCGGTGGAGGCGCGGCAGCTGGGCCTGGCGCTGCTGGGCGAGGTGCAGGCGGCGATGCTGGCCGCCCAGGCGGGCTGAGGGCAGGCGCGGCCGGTCACGGCGCCCAGCCGTAGTCGATGGTCAGGGGCGCGTGGTCGGAGAAGCGCCCGTCGAGGTGGATCGCGGCCTTCCTCGCGGTGGCCGCCACGGCGGGGGTGGCGAGGTGGTAGTCCAGCCGCCATCCCACGTTCTTCTCCCAGGCCCGGCCGCGGTTGCTCCACCACGTGTACTGCTCGGGGCGGGTGTCGAGCGTGCGGAACACGTCGACGAGGCCGCCATCGCCGAAGAGCCTGTCCAGCCAGGCGCGCTCCTCGGGCAGGAAGCCGCTGTTCTTCTGGTTGCTCTTCCAGTTGCGCAGGTCGATCTCCCTGTGGGCGATGTTGACGTCGCCGACGAGGATGAACTCGCGCTCGGCCTTCAGCCGCATCAGGTGGGGGTACATCGCCGCCAGGAAGCGGAACTTGGCGGCCTGGCGGTCCTCGCCGCTGCTGCCACTGGGGAAGTAGCAGCTGATGACGCTGAACCTGCGCCCGGGGGTGTCATAGCGTGCCTCGACCCAGCGGCCCTCGTCGTCGAACTCGGGCGAGCCGAAGCCCGTGATCACATCGCTGGGCGATCTCTTCACATACAGGCCGACGCCCGAGTAGCCCTTCTTGCGCGCAAAATGGAAGTGGCCCTGCAAGCGCCCGACACGGTCGAGCGTTCCCGCCACGTCGTCGGCCTGCGCCTTGACCTCCTGCACGCCCATACAATCGGCCGCCGCGGCTTCGGCCCAGGCGATGAACCCCTTCCTGGCGGCCGAGCGGATGCCGTTCAGGTTGAGCGTGACCACTCTGAAAACCAAGAGATTCCTCCTACGGACGCCGTTAGGCCCGCGATGAGCCCCCCCGCCCCGGATCCGATCGCACAGGAGTTCGTGCCCTTCGCCCTGCGCGCGGGCGTGCTGCGCTTCGGGGAGTTCAGCACCAAGGCCGGCCGGCTGTCGCCGTACTTCTTCAATGCCGGCGGCTTCGACGACGGCGCCAAGCTCGGGACCCTGGCGACATTTTATTCACGCCGGCTGCTGCAGGCCCGCGCCGACGGCCGTCTGGCTTTCGACATGCTGTTCGGCCCGGCCTACAAGGGCATCACCCTGGCCTCGGCCGTGGCGGTGGAGATGGCGCGCGCGGGCTACAACCTGCCCTACGCCTACAACCGCAAAGAAGCCAAGGACCACGGCGAGGGTGGCACGCTGGTCGGCGCACCCGTGCGCGGGCGCGTGCTCATCATCGACGACGTCATCTCGGCCGGCACGTCGGTGCGCGAGTCCATCGCCATGATCCGCGCCGCCGGCGCCGTGCCCGCGGGCGTGGCCATCGCGCTCGACCGCCAGGAACGCGCCACGCAGAACGGCGCCGATGCGCCCTGGAGCGCGGTGCAGTTCGTCGAGCGCGAACTCGGCCTGCCAGTGGTGGCCGTGGCAACGCTGGCCGACCTGCTGCAGTGGCTGCGCGCCGGGGCCGACGCCTCGCTGGCCGAGCATGCCGCAGCCGTCGAGGCCTATCGCGCGCGCTACGGCGTGCGGGCAGCCGGCTGATCGCCATGCGCCAGGCCGTCATCGGGCTCCTGTTCGGTTTGGTGGGCGCATGGCCCGCGGTCGCCACGTCCCAGCAGCCCACCACCAGCACCGGCATCTACACCTGCATCGACGACCGGGGACGCCGCCTCACGGCCGACCGGCCCATCGTCGAGTGCCGGCACAAGGAGCAGCAGATCCTCAACCGCGACGGCTCCCTGCGCGGCATCCTGCAGCCCACGCTCACGGCCGAGGAGCGCGCGGCCAAGGAAGCCCGCGAGCGTGCCGCCGCCGAGTCCAAGGTCGCCAGCGCCGACGCCGCACGCCGCGACCGCAACCTGCTGCTGCGCTTTCCCGACGAGGTCTCCCACCAACGGGCGCGCGAGGCCGCGCTCGACCCCGTGCGCGCGGCCATGCGCGCCAGCGAACTGCGCCTGCGTGAACTGCAGGCGGCGCGCAAGCCCCTGCTCGACGAAGCCGAGTTCTACGTCGGCAAGCCCCTGCCGCCCAAGCTGCGCGGCGCGCTCGACGCCAACGACGCCTCAGTCGAGGCGCAGCGGACCTCCGGCGCCACGCAGGAGGCCGAGCTCGAGCGCATCAACCGCCTCTACGACGCTGAACTCGAGCGCCTGCGGCGGCTGTGGGCCGGTGCGCCGCCGGGCTCTGTGCCCATGCCGCCGGCCCCGGCCGAGCGCGGAGGTGCGGCCGCCCGGCCCTGACGCCACACGGGCCGACGGCGGCTCGCTCGCGCCTCAGCCCAGCTTCCTCTTGAGCAGCTCGCCGGCCTGCGCCGGATTAGCCCTGCCCTGGCTGGCCTTCATCACCTGGCCCACCAGGGCGTTGAAGGCCTTGTCCTTGCCGGCGCGGACCTCGGCCACCGACTTCTCGTTCCTGGCCAGCACCTCGTCGACGATGGCTTCGAGTGCGGTGCTGTCGTTCAGCTGCTTCAGGCCCTTGGCGGCGATGACGGCATCAATGTCGGTGCTCTCGCCGGCCCACAGCGACTCGAAGACCTGGCGTGCGCCGTTGTTCGACACCGTGCCGTCGACGACGCGGCCAATCAGTGCCGCCAGCAGGGCCGGCGCCAACGCCACCGCGTCGATAGTTCGGCCCTCTGTGTTGAGGCGCTTGCTGACTTCGCCCATCAGCCAATTGGCCACCAGCTTGGCCGGGGCCCCGGCGTCGCGCGCCGCCTCGTAGTAGCGCGCGAACGCCAGGCTCTGGGTCATCACGGCCGCGTCGTAGGGGGGCAGGCTGTCCTCGCGCTCGAAGCGCGCCGCCATCGCTCGCGGCAGTTCCGGCATCGCCACCCGCACGCGTGCCACCCACTCGGGCGCGATCACCAGCGGCGGCAGGTCGGGGTCGGGGAAGTAGCGGTAGTCGTGCGCGTCTTCCTTGGTGCGCATGGCGCGTGTCTCACCCGTGTCCGGGTTGAACAGCACCGTGGCCTGTTGGATCTCCAGCCCGTCCTCGATCTGGTCGATCTGCCAGTTCACCTCGTAGTCGATGGCCTGCTGCAGGAATCGGAAGCTGTTGAGGTTCTTGATCTCGCGCCGCGTGCCGAAAGGCTCGCCCGGGCGCCGTACGCTGACGTTGGCGTCGCAGCGGAAGGAGCCTTCCTGCATGTTGCCGTCACAGATGCCCAACCACACCACCAGGCCGTGCAGGGCCCGTGCATAAGCCACGGCTTCGGCGCTGCTGCGCATCTCGGGCTCGCTCACGATCTCCAGCAACGGGGTGCCGGCACGGTTGAGGTCGATGCCCGAACTCTTTTCGCCGTGCGGACCGGCGAAGTCCTCGTGCAGGCTCTTGCCCGCATCTTCTTCCAAATGGGCGCGCGTGAGGTTCACCCGCTTGGCTACGCCATCCACCAGGATGTCCACGTGGCCGCCT
>JBILSW010000464.1:0-3247 GCA_044371895.1 Rubrivivax sp. | reverse complement strand
CGTGGAACTGCAGCACATGTACGTGGACAACGCCGCCATGCAGCTGGTGAAGGCGCCCAAGGTCTTCGACGTGGTGGTCACCGGCAACATGTTCGGCGACATCCTCTCGGACGAGGCCGCCATGCTCACCGGCAGCATCGGCATGCTGCCCAGCGCCAGCCTCGACAAGCACAACAAGGGTCTGTACGAGCCCAGCCACGGCAGCGCGCCCGACATCGCCGGTAAGGGTGTTGCAAACCCGCTGGCTACAATCTTGTCCGCTGCCATGATGCTCCGCTTCTCTCTCAACCAGCCGGCCGCCGCCGACCGCATCGAGACCGCCGTGAAGGCTGTGCTTTCGGCCGGCCTGCGCACGCCGGACATCTGGAGCGAGGGCATGACAAAGGTGGGCACGCGCGAGATGGGTGATGCGGTCGTGGCCGTTGTCACTGGAAAGAGCGCCGGCAAGACCATCACCAAGACGATTACCAAGACCTCCTAGGTCCCGCTTCGTCTCGCCCCCACACCTGGACCCCGGCGAAACGAGCCGGGAACACCCAGGGGTCCGGAACTCTCGGAACAGGCAATCAAGATGGCACTCTCTTCCAACCCGGTGGTTGGCCTCGTCGGCTGGCGTGGCATGGTCGGCTCGGTCCTGATGGACCGCATGCAGGCCGAAGGCGACTTCGCGCTGATCGAGCCACTCTTCTTCAGCACCAGCAATGCCGGCGGCGCGGCACCCGAGCAGGCGAAGAACGAGCAGAAGCTCTTCGACGCCAACGACATCGCGGCGCTGAAGCGCTGCGACGTGGTCATCACCGCACAGGGTGGCGAGTACACCAAGGCCGTCTACCCGCAGCTGCGCGCCGTGGGCTGGAAGGGCTACTGGATCGACGCCGCCAAGACGCTGCGCATGAACGACGACGCGGTCATCGTCCTCGACCCCGTCAACCTGCCCGTCATCCGCAGCGCGCTGGCGCGCGGCGTCAAGGACTACATCGGCGGCAACTGCACCGTCAGCTGCATGCTGATGGGCCTGGGCGCGCTGTTCAAGGCCGATCTCGTGGAGTGGATGACGGCCACCACCTACCAGGCCGCCAGCGGCGGCGGCGCGCAGCACATGCGCGAGCTGCTCACGCAGTACGGCACGCTGAACGCGGCGGTGAAGCCGCTGCTCGACGACCCGGCCAGCGCCATCCTCGAGATCGACCGCCAGGTGGCCGCCACGCAGCGCGGCATGAGCGCCGAGGAGACGAAGAACTTCATGGTGCCGCTGGGCGGCAGCCTGATCCCCTGGATCGACGTCGACCGCGGAGACGGCACCAGCCTCGAGGAATGGAAGGGCGGCGCCGAGACCAACAAGATCCTCGGCCGCGGCCCGGGCTTTGCCGGCACCACCCCGGTGCCGATCGACAGCCTGTGCGTACGCGTGGGCGCCATGCGCTGCCACAGCCAGAGCCTGACCATCAAGCTGAAGAAGAACGTTCCGCTGGCCGACGTGGAGCAGATGATCCGCGCCGACAACGAGTGGGTGCGTTTCGTGCCCAACACCCGCGACGCCACCGTGTGCGGCCTCACGCCGGTGGCCGTGACGGGCACGATGGACATCGCGGTGGGCCGCGTGCGCAAGCTCGCGCTGGGCGACGATTACCTGGGTGCTTTCACCATCGGCGACCAGCTGCTGTGGGGCGCGGCCGAGCCGCTGCGCCGGATGTTGCGCATCCTGCTGCAAGCCTGAACCGGCTTGGCCGCCCGGCCGTTGCCCGACGGCAACGGCAGGTGTACCCCGTGAAACAAAGGCTGGAAGGGTCGTAAATGTCAGGCTGTGTGTGAGCTTCGGCTCCTATATGCTTGATATCGTTGCGTTTTGCCTAGACAGGGCACCGGGTGTCGGTCACCCGGCGTCATGTCGTTTTCGCAGACGCACCACGAAGCAGGGCTGCCCATGCAGGGAAGAGCGGCCCGTTGGCCTGGGGGATCCGCCTTGAATCAACGCTCGAAGTCCACGGCGCAGTTCGCGCTCCGAGGCATCGCCGTCGCCGTCGCCTGCCTGTGGGGCGGCCAGGCGTGGGCGCTGGGTCTGGGGCGTCTGCAGGTCCAGTCTGCGCTAGGCGAGACGCTGCGCGCCGAGATCGAGATCACCAGCATCACAGCCGAGGAGGCAGCCTCGCTGCGCCTGCGCGTGGCGCCTCCCGACGTCTACCGCGCCACGGGCGTGGAGTACAACGCCACGCTGCCGGGCACCACGGTGCAACTGGTGCAGCGCGGCAGCCGACAGGTGCTGCAGGTGCGCAGCGAACGCGCGGTGCTCGAGCCCTTCGTCGACCTGATCGTCGAGGCCACCTGGGCCAGCGGCCGACTGGTGCGCGAGTACACGATGCTGTTCGACCCGCCGCAGGCCCGCCCGCCCGCGGCGTCGGCGGCCGAGACGGCGCCCGTGGCGTCGCCTGCGCCGGCAACCGGTACGCCCCTGGCTCCGCCCCCCGCCGCGCCGGCCTCGCCACCGGCCCCGCTGGCCGCCGCGCCGCGAGCCACGGCTCCTGCTCCAGCCCCCGGCCCTGCTGCGCCCGCGCCCGCGACAGCTGCCCAGGGCGGCAACACGGTGCGCGTGGCCAGCGGCGATTCGCTGTCGCGCATCGCCGGGCGCACCGCGCCGTCCGGGGTCTCGCTCGACCAGATGCTGGTGTCGCTGTTCCGTGCCAACCCGCAAGCCTTCGTCGGCGACAACATGAACCGGCTCAAGGCGGGCAGTGTGCTCACCGTGCCGTCGGGCGCCGAAGCGGGCGCCATTTCGGCCGCCGAGGCGCGCGAGGTCATCGTGGCGCAGAGCGCCGACTTCGGCGCCTACCGTCAGCGTCTGGCCCAGGGCGCGACCGCCGCGCCAGGGGAGGCGCCCGCGCGCCGCGCCGCCGGCCAGGTGAAGGCGCAGGTCGAGGACCGCAGCAAGGGCGCTGCCTCCACGCCCGAGCGCCTGATCCTGTCTCAGGGGGGCGTCAAGTCCACGTCGCCCGAGGCGCAGGTGTCCAAGCAGACCGAGCGCAAGGACGCCAACACGCGCATCGCCGAACTGTCGCGCAACGTCGATGAACTGAAGAAGCTGCAGCAGGGCGCCACCGCGCCCGCGGTTCCGGCCCCGGCGACGGCCCCGGCCCCGGCCCCGGCCCCGGCCCCGGCCGCGCCGGCTCCTACCGTGGTGGCCGCCGCGCCGCCGACACCCGCCCCGCCGACACCCGCCCCGGCGTCGGCGCCGGCCCGGGCGGCCTCTGCG
>JBILSW010000463.1:0-3253 GCA_044371895.1 Rubrivivax sp. | reverse complement strand
TCGTCGTCGTGCACGAGCCCTACGGCGTGACGGCCCACATCCTGCCCTGGAACTACCCGGCGCAGATGTTCGGCCGCTCGGTGGTGCCGGCGCTGGCCACCGGCAACGCCGCGGTGCTCAAGCCCAGCGAGGACGCCTGCCTGTCGCCGCTGGCCCTGTGCGGCATCGCGCAGGAGGCGGGGCTGCCCGACGGCGCGCTAAACGTCGTCTGCGGCCTTGGCGAGGAGGCCGGCGCCGCGCTCACGCGCCACGGCGACATCGACTTCGTCACCTTCACCGGCAGCCCCGAGGTCGGCACGATCGTGCAGAAGGCAGCGGCCGAGCGCACGCTGAAGTGCGTGCTCGAGCTGGGCGGCAAGAGCCCGCACCTGGTGTTCGACGACGCCGATCTTGAGCGCACGGCCGGCCTCGTGATCAAGGCCATCACGCAGAACGCCGGGCAGACCTGCAGCGCCGGCAGCCGGCTGCTGGTGCAGCGGAGCATCTACGACGAATTCACCGCGATGGTGGCCGAGCGCTTCCGCGCCACGGTGGCCGGCACGCCCGAGCTGGACAGCGACTGCGGCCCGCTCATCAACCAGGCGCAGCAGCGCCGAGTGCAGGGCTTCGTCGACCGCGCGCGCGCCGCCGGCATTCCGGTGCTCGCCCAGGGCCGCGTGGCCGAGGGCGTGCACCCTGGCGGCTTCTACGTGGCGCCCACGCTCTTTGGGGCCGTGCCGCGCACGCACGAGCTGGCCTGCGACGAGGTCTTCGGCCCGGTGCTGGCCGCGATGCCCTTCGAGGACGAGGCCGACGCCATCGAGCTGGCCAACGCCACCGACTACGGCCTGATCGCCGCGGTGTGGACGCGCGACGGCGGCCGCCAGACCCGCGTGGCGCGCGCACTGCAGTGCGGGCAGGTCTACATCAACAGCTACGGCGCGGGCGGCGGGGTGGAACTGCCCTTCGGCGGCGTCAAGAAGAGCGGCCACGGCCGCGAGAAGGGCTTCCTCGCGCTGCAGGAGTTCTGCACCGTGAAGACCATCGTTCAGTACCACGGGGCCTGAGCCCCACAAGGAGACGGCAGCATGCGACTCAAGGACAAGGTCACCATCGTCACCGGCGCGGCCAGCGGCTTCGGCGAGGGCATCGCGCGTCTCTACGCCGCCGAGGGCGCGCGCGTGGCCGTGGCCGACATCAACGGCCCCGGCGCCGAGGCCGTGGCGCGCAGCCTCGGCCCCGCGGCCATCGCTGTGCGCTGCGACGTGACCCAGCGCGCCGACATCGATGCGCTCGTGGCCGCCACCCGCGCGGCCTTCGGCGGCCGCATCGACATCGTCGTCAACAACGCGGGCTGGACGCACCGCAACGGCCCGCTGCTCGATGTCGACGAGGCCACCTTCGACAAGGTCTACGCCGTCAACGTGAAGAGCATCTTCCACATGGTGCACGCCGTGGTGCCGCTGATGCGCGCGCAGAAGGCCGGTGTGATCCTCAACGTCGGCAGCACCGCCGGAATCCGGCCGCGGCCGGGGCTGACCTGGTACAACGGCTCCAAGGGCGCGGTGAACCTGCTGAGCAAGTCGCTGGCCGCCGAGCTGGGCCCCGACGGCATCCGCGTCAACGCCATCTGCCCCGTGATGGGGGTGACCGGTCTGCTCGAGCAGTTCATGGGCATGCCCGACACGCCCGAGAACCGCAGGAAGTTCCTGGCCACCATCCCGCTGGGCCGGCTGTCGACACCGGAAGACATTGCCAAGGCCGCGCTGTACCTGGCCAGCGACGACGCCGAGTTCATCACCGGCGTGGAGTTTCCGGTGGACGGCGGCCGCACGGTCTGAGGCGCGACCCGGGGTCATGGCCCGTAAGCCCAGGCTCCCGGGCTACGGCAGCCGCGCCGCGAAGAAGGCCCATGCCACCTCGGCGAACTCGATGTCGCGGTTCTGGATGCCGGCCAGCGCGTTCGTGGGCACCGCCACCGTGCGGCTGGCCACGGTGTGCCCGGCCCCGTCGAGCCGCCACCACTGCACCGGGTTGGGCCCGGCGTAGTCGAAGCGGTTGGCCGGGCCGCCGTCGGCCGTGGCGAGTTCGACCACGGTCTGCGTCGGCGTGGCCGAGGCCAGGCCGTTGATCTGCAGCCAGCGGTCGCGCGTGGCCAGTGCCGAGATCACGCGGCCCCGGTTGCAAGCCCCGCCGATGTTGGCCACGCAGCCGCCGGCCCAGGGCATCTGCGTGTCGGCCGTGCCGTGCGCGATGAGGATGGGCAGCGCCCGGCCCGGGCCCGTGGTGCAGCCGCCGCTGCGCGGCACGAGCGGCAGGCTGCCGGCGCTGGTGGCCACCGCCGCGACGAGATCGGCGCGCTGGAACGCGAAGGCGTGCGTCATCTGCGCGCCGTTGGAGCCGCCGGCCATGAACACCCGCGACGGCGCCAGACCGTACTCGCCCCGCACGCGCTCGATCAGCGCGGCCAGGAAGCCCACGTCGTCGGCATCGCTGGCCACCGTGTTGTCGGCGCGGCAGTCGACCCAGCCCGGGTTGCCCTCGGCGTCGCGGGCCGGCAGCCCGCCCGGGTAGACGACGAAGCCCTCGCGATCGGCCACGGTGCGGAAGGCCGACAGCGGATGGCCGGAGGAGACGTTCAGGCCCTCGCCGCCGCCGCCGTGCAGCACCAGCACGATGGCCCTTGGCGTGGACAGTCCGGCCGGCACGTGCACGCGGTACTGGCGCGCCACGCCGGCCATCGTGAGGCCCTGGTCGCTCGGGCCCGCGGGGTAGGGTGCAGCGGGCGGGGCGGCCACCGGCGGCGGCGCCGGAGATGCACCGCCCGATGCGCCGCCACAGGCAGCGAGCGGGGCGGTGGCGAAGAACGCGCTGACTCCAAGGTGAATGAGCATGAAGGTTACGCGGCGCGGCGGCGAAGAAGGTGGGTTCAAGTCTGGCCGGCCGGCGCGGCAACGGGCTTGTCGGTTCTGCAAGGATCTGTTGCCTTGCCAAGTGCTTCGAGCGCCCGCGGACCCGCCGGCGCGACCGCTCGTCTCGCGCAGAACTGCCGCGATGCGCTGATACCGCGGAGTCCGTCACGGCGCCGCCCACTTGGCCATTCCTCTCGTCTCGCTTGCGTCATGTCGTGAACGACACTTGGGCACTCGGACCGTCCGGCCCGACCCACCAGGGAGTGCTCTGCATGAAGCGCCTCGTTCCATTGTTGGCGAGCACCTTGCTGTCGATGCTCGGAGGACGCGCAATGGCACAGACCGCGGCAGTGTCGCCGACG
>JBILSW010000460.1:0-3272 GCA_044371895.1 Rubrivivax sp. | reverse complement strand
CAGCACGAAGGCGCCCTGCAGCATGAACACGTGCGTGGTGTTCACCGTGGCGTTCATGTGGAACAGCGGCGCGGCCACGATGGACGGGCCGCTGTCCAGGCACTGGCGCATGAAGTCGGTGGCGTAGCCGGCGGCGATCAGCACCTGGCTGCGATGCGACAGCAGCACGCCCTTGGGCCGGCCGGTGGAGCCGCTCGTGTACAGCACCAGGGCCACCTCGTCCTCGCCCGGCATCACGGCGGTGTAGGGGCCGGGGTCAGCCAGCGCCGTGAAGCCGTCACCCTGCAGCGGCAGCACCGGCAACGTGCCGGCCACAGCCCCCGGCAGCGCCTTCGCCACCGGCAGAAACTCCTCGTCGGCCAGCACCAGGCGCAGCGCCGAGTCCTCGGCCATGTAGGCCAGCGTCTCGGCACCGGCGCGAGGGTTCACCGGCACGCTCACCAGACCGGCGCGCATCGTAGCCAACATCACGGCCAGCGCGTGAACGCTGTTAGCGGCCATCACGCCCACGCGGTCGCCGCGCTCCAGTCCACGCGCCACCAGGCCGCGGGCCAGCGCGTTGACGAGCTCGTCGAACTCGCCGTAGCTCCAGCGCCGCAGCAGCGAGCCGTTGGCCTGCACCTCGATCACGGCCAGCGCCTCGCGCCCGCGAGACGCGTCCAGCGTCATGCCCAGGTTGGCGGGCAGGTCGGTTCGTTGGTCGAGGGGCGTCATGCCCTGGCCTCCAGAAAAAAGGTACCACGGCCCGTGGCCACCAGGCGACCTGAAGCGTCCAGCACGTCCACGTCCACCACGCCCATGGTGCGCCCGGCGCGGCGCACGCGCGCCTGCGCCCGCAGTTCACCGGCGGCCGGGCGCAGGTAGTCGGTGCGGAAATCCACCGTGCCGGCATCGCGCCCGGCCACCGCCACCAGCGCCATGCAGCCGGCCGTGTCGATGAGCGAGGCGATCGGCCCGCCGTGGAATTGCCCGGTGCCTTCGCCGCGCTCGAACTCGGGGCGGAACGGCATCTCGAAGCTCGCGGTCTGCGATTCCATGTCGACGCTCAGCACGCGGATGCCCGCAAAGCGGATGAAGGGCGAGGCGTCGCACTGCGCCTGCAGTGTGGCGATGGCGGGGGAGGGTGAGGTCATGTCAGATCCTTCGGGCCATGAAACTGTGGCTGCACCGGCGGTCAGGGCGTCATCCCAGCCAGGCGGCTGCGGATGCGCTGCAGGCCTTCGTCGAGCGCGGCCCTGCGAATCGGCTTGCCGCCGATGACCACCGTGTCGATGTCGCGCGTGGCCCGGATGTCGTCCACCGGATTGCGCCGCACCAAGAGCAGGTCGGCGCGCGCGCCAACGCTGACGGTGCCTGCCACTTCGGCCTCGCCCTGCGCGTTCGCGGCGTGCACGGTGGAAGCCTGCAACGCCTCGAAGGCGCTCAGTCCGCCGTGCGCCACCAGTTGCTCGAGCTCGGTGTGCAGCGAGAAGCCTTCGGCCATGAACAGTCCCGGCGCATCGGTGCCCGTCACCAAGGTAGCACCGGCGCGCTTCAGCTCGTGCACCACCTCGAGCGACCACCGCCCCATGTCGCGGAAGGTCGCCACCCACTGCGGCGACTGCGACACGGCACGCATCACCTCGGAGTCGGGCGCCATTGCATGGGCCACCAGCGGGTTGATGTAGGCCGCGTCCTCGGCCTGCAGGTAGCGCCCAATGCCTTCGTCCAGCCACACCTCGCCGCGCAGGAAGCACTCGATCGTGGTCTGCGTGAAGACGCCGGCCGCCGCTGCCGCCCGGGCGAGGCGCGCGCGGCGCTCGGCGTTGCCGCCCTGCACCTCGCTATTGGCCGCGAACACATGGTCGCGCGCGTGGGCGATGTGCTGCCCGCTGGCGATGGCCCGCTCGGCGCCCACGGCGTAGGGCACGTGGCCACACGCTGGCATGCCGAGCCGGGTGGCCTCGCGCATCAGCCCGTCGTAGGCCGCCGGTGGCAGCGCGCTGTAGGGCTTGACGAAGTCGTAGCCCCGCTCGCGGGCCAGCCGGGCGGCCTGCACGCCACCGGCCTCGTCGCCGACCAGCCAAGAGATCGATGGCGACATCATCGGCACCGGGCCGTCGATCACCGGCGTGCCCACCTGCATGGCCGGCCCCAGGAAACGACCATCGCGAACGCGTGCGCGCAGCTCCAGCGCATCGGGGTCGCCGGCCATCACCTGGATGCGCAACACGCCGGCGGCCAGGTACTGGAACAGGTGCATCTGCCCCGGCAGCACGAAGCGGTGCGGATCCGGCGTCTGCCGGTACGGCGCCATGATGTCGGCGAAGGTGGCGGTGAACGGGTGCACGTGCAGGTCGGACAGCCCGGGCATCACCACGAGCCCGCGCGCGTCGATCTGCTCCGCGCCGGTGGGAGCCTGCAGCCGCCCCGCCGGCGCCACAGCGGCGATGCGCGCGCCGTCGATCAGCACATCGTGGTCGCGCAGCAGTTCCGGCGACAGCATCGTCAGCACGTCGGCGTTCCGCAACAGCAGTCCTCGGCAGGCGCGTGGCGCGGACAGGAGGTCGGCCATCGAGTCATCCCTCGCCAAGGCATGGGAAGAAGGCGCACGCGCCGCGACGTCGTCGAGCGAGGGCGGGGTGGCTACCGGCACCGGATCGTCCGAGGCGCGTGGCATCCGCGCAAAGCCGAAGCCTCCGACGATGGCGTGGCACGGGCAGCACCAGCGTGCCGCGGGTTGAACGTTGGCTGGCCAGGGTGTCATGGAGCTGTCCTCACGGCGTCACCACGATCTTGCCGAAGACCTCGCGCTCTTCCATCAGGCGCTCGGCCTCGCGGATGTCTTCCAGCGGCAGCACCTTGTCGATGACCGGCACCATGCGGCCGCTGCGCGCCAGATCCAGCAGCGAGACGATGTCTTCGCGGCGCCAGCCGTTGCTGCCCATCAGCTTGAGCTCGAAGGTCCAGACGTAGCGCACGTCGATGTGTTCGTCGTAGCCGGCGGTGGCGCCGCAGGTCAGCAGCCGCCCGCCCACCTTGAGGCAGCGGATGCCCTCCTGCCAGCTGTTGCCGCCGGTGAAATTGACGACCACGTCCACGCCGCCCGTGCCGCTGATGCGCGGCTTGCCCACCAGCGCGTGCACGGCGTCCATCACCTTCTGCTCGCGGTAGTTCACCACGTGGTCGGCGCCCAGGGCCTTCAGGCGCTCGGCCTTGTCGGCGCTGCCGGCGCAGGCGATGACGTTGGCCCCCGCCAGCTTGGCCAGCATCACGCAGGCCGTGCCCACGCC
>JBILSW010000461.1:0-3272 GCA_044371895.1 Rubrivivax sp. | reverse complement strand
GATGTAGACCTCTTCGCCCACGCCCACGCTCATGCCGTCCATGATGGCCAGCGTCAACGGCAGGCGCACGCGAACCGTCATGCCGTAACCCTGGGCGGAGTCGATCTCGACCGTGCCGCCCAGCGCAGTGATGTTCTTCTTGACGACATCCATGCCGACGCCGCGGCCGGAGACGTCGGTCACCTCGTCGGCGGTGCTGAAGCCGGGCGCGAAGATGAGGTTGTAGGCCTCGGCGTCGCTCATCGCGTCGGAGACCTCAAGCCCGCGCTCGCGCGCCTTCTTCAGCAGCTTGCCGCGGTCGAGGCCCTTGCCGTCGTCGCGCACCTCGATGACGATGCTGCCGCCCTGGTGGCTGGCGATCAGCATGATGGTGCCGTGCTCGGGCTTGCCCCGGGCCAGCCGCTCGGCCGGCAGCTCGATGCCGTGGTCGCAGCTGTTGCGCACCAGGTGCGTCAGTGGGTCGGTGATCTTTTCCACCAGGCCCTTGTCCAGCTCGGTCGCCTCTCCCACCTGCATAAGCTCGACCTTCTTGCCGAGCCTGCCGGCCAGGTCGCGCAGCATCCGCGGGAAGCGGTTGAACACGAGCGACATCGGAATCATCCGGATCGACATCACCGCTTCCTGCAGGTCGCGCGTGTTGCGCTGCAGGTCCGCCAGGCTGCTGCTGAGTTGATGGTGCAGCCCGCTGTCGAGCCCCTTGCTGTTCTGCGCCAGCATGGCCTGGGTGATGACGAGCTCACCCACGAGATTGATCAGCTGGTCGACCTTCTCCACACTGACACGCAGCGTGTTCGACTCCGGCGAGCCCGTGGCCTTGGATTCTGGCCTGGGCGTCGCAGGCGGGGAAGCCAGCGCCCCATTGGAGCCTGCCGGCGGAGTAGCGGCATCAGTCGCCACCGGGGCCGCGGCGTTCGGGGCGCCGGGGGCGTCTTCGAAGAAGCCGTAAGCGGCAGGCTCCCCCTGGGATTCCTTGGGCGCACCCGGAGCGCCTTCATGAAAGCCATACCCTCGGGTCAGCGGCATCAGCCGCACCTGCTCGCGCGCGACGTGGAAGCTGAAGAGATCGGTCAGATCGTTGTCGGAACTCTGCGTGACCACCTTGAACCGGCGAATGCCGTCGGCATCGCGGCCGGCGTCCAGGGGTTCAATGGTGCCCAGGTTGGTGATCTCCTTGAACAGGTCGATCAGGTTGTCGGCCACCGACGGATCGGACAGGGGCCCGACGCGCAACTCCAGAGACCGCGCAGCGCCCGACGGGGCGGCCTCGGGCACAGGCGCAGGAGGCCTGCCTGCAGCGACCGGCGCCAGGGACGCCGCCGGAACAGAGACCTTGCCGCCCTCAGCATGCGCACAGATCGCCGCGAGCAGGTCGGCCGTGTCCACGACGCTGCCGCCACCGCCCTGGTGGCGAACCAGCTGCGCCCGCAGCGCGTCCCCGCTGGCGAGCAGCACGTCCACCATCCCAGGGGTGATCTGCAGTTCGTGGCGGCGCAGCTTGTCCAGCAGCGTCTCCATGTGGTGGGTCAGCTCGGCGATGTCGGAGAAACCGAAGGTGGCCGCACCGCCCTTTACGGAGTGTGCGCACCGGAAGATGGCGTTTAGTTGCTCTTCTTCGGGGTTGTCAACGTCGAGCCTCAAGAGCATCTGCTCCATGCTCTCCAGGTTCTCGCCGGCCTCTTCAAAGAAGACCTGGTAGAACTGGCTGAGATCGATGCCGGCGGAAAGATGGCCGCCGTCGCTGGTCGTGTCGCCCATTTCAGAACTCCTGGCTGGGGTGCTTCTCGAGGCCACTCAGCGGATGACCTTGCCGATGACCTCGATGAGCTTGGCCGGGTCGAAGGGCTTGACAAGCCAGCCGGTAGCGCCGGCAGCGCGGCCCGCGTGCTTCATCTGGTCAGAGCTCTCGGTGGTCAGGATGAGAATGGGCGTGCTCTTGAACTTCGGGTTCTCTCGCAGCTTCTTCGTCAGGCTGATGCCGTCCATCCGCGGCATGTTCTGGTCGGTCAGCACCAGGTTGAAGTCACGGCTGTTGGCCTTCTCGAATGCATCCTGGCCGTCAACGGCCTCGACGACATTGAATCCGGCGTTCTTCAGCGTGAACGAGACCATCTGGCGCATCGAGGCGCTGTCGTCAACGGCAAGGATCGAGTGCATGGTGGGGCTCCGGGGGAATCTCTGGAATGGGTGTGCGCAGCGCGTGGCGGGTACGGCCGGTGTTCAGAAGAGTTCAACGCTGCCGGCGTCCATCTCGTCCTGGATCACGGGGTTGGGACGCAAGGGAATGGCCTCGATGAAGGCCCTGCCGTCCTCGTCGTCCTTGCCCATGGCCTGCGCGGCGAGCCGATCGGCGCAGTTGCGCAACCGCCGCGTGGTGTGCGTCACCAGCTGAGAGGCCATGTCCTGAAACTGCATCGCGGTAATCGCGCCGGCCATGTGTTGCACCGCTTTGCGCAGTTGGGGTGTCTGGTCGGGCTCGGCCTGTGCAGGGCTGTGGGCCGCCGCATGCCGGTGCTGTTGCAGCAGCGTCTGAAGTTCACCGCTCGCGCCATAGAAATGAACCATCAGCGAGTCGCAGGCATCGCTGAGCAGTCGCTGCAGCCGCTCGAGATCGTTCTGGGCCACCATCAGGTGGTCCTGCAGGTCAGCCGCCACCAGTAGCGGCAGGCCAATGTCGTCGGGCGGCTCCGTCGACGGCATGCCGGCACCGGGCTGAGGCGGGCTGAAATCCTGGGCGAGCATCCGGTCTCCGTGCGGGTGAGGCGCTCCGGGGTGCAGGCGCGCCGCGGCGCACCACCACCCTGGAAATCATGTGACTGACCATTTTTCGGCACCGACCCAGCGAACATTGAGGGGAAGACAGCGGAAATCCGCCGCCAAATCGACCGGCCCGGAGCGCGACGCGCCGGCGAGCGGCGGCCCGGACGGCCGCTTTGCGATACTGGACGCATGATCGAGCCCGTCCGGCTGCTGCACCTGGAAGACGCCGAACCCGACCACGCCCTTGTGGTCGCGCAACTGCGCCGCGCCGGGCTGGCGCTGCGCGAACAGCGCGTGGACACGCGCGAGCAGTTCGCGCTGGCCCTGCAGCAGCCCTGGGACCTGGTGATCTCCGACTACCACCTGCCCGGCTTCTCGGGCCTGGACGCGCTGCGGCTGCTGCGCGCGCACGAGGCGCGCACGCACACCGGGCCGGTGCCCTTCATCCTGGTGTCGGGACAGATCGGCGAGGACACCGCCGTGGAAGCCATGCGCAACGGCGCCAGTGACTACCT
>JBILSW010000459.1:0-3276 GCA_044371895.1 Rubrivivax sp. | reverse complement strand
TTCGCCGGCCTGCAGCGCGGCCAGGCGCTGGCGGCGCACTACGCCAGCGCCGACGTGTTCCTGTTTCCCAGCGTCACCGAGACCTGGGGCAACGTGCTGCCCGAGGCCATGGCCAGCGGGCTGGCAGTGGTGGCCTTCGACTGCGCTGCGGCCGGCCAGCTGGTGCACCACGGCCACAACGGGCTGCTCGCCCGCGTCGGCGACGAGGTCGGCTTCTGCGGCACCGCCGCCCGCCTGGCGGGCGCGCTGGGCGAGGCACGTGCGCTGGGCCGCGAGGCGCGTCTGGCGGCGCTCAAGCTCGACTGGGGGCGCATCGCGCGCGAGGTCGAGGGCGAGTATCTGGCGGCGATGGCCGCCCAGCCAGCGCTCAGGGCAGAGGCGCTGGCCGCACGCGCCTCCTGAGCATCAGCAGCGCCACGGCGCTGGCCACCGCCAGGCCCAGCAGGGTTATCAGGGCGCGTACATCGAACCCGGCCGCCAGCAGCAGCGAATGCAGGGCGAGCATCAACAGAATGCCGGCGTTCTCGGCGAAGTTCTGCACGGCTATCGCCCGGCCCGTCCCCAGCAGCGCGTGGCCTCGCTTCTGCAGCAGTGCGTTCATGGGCACGACGATCACGCCGCCCATGGCGCCGAGCAGCGCCATCGCCGCGAGTGCCGCGCCCCCGTCCGACAGCCAGCTCGCAGCGGCCGTGCCCAGTCCGAGCAGCACGCCCAGAGGCAGCAGGCGGGGCGCCAAGGCCAGCGGCACGTGCCGCCCGGCCCAGCCCGCCCCGGCCACGATGCCCAGCGCCACCGCCAGCTGCAGTGCCGTGGCCTCGTGCAACGGCAGGCCCAGCACTTGGCCGGCCCACTGCAGCACCGCGATCTGCAGCACCGCGGCGGCGCCCCAGAACAGGGTCGTCAGCGCCAACGAGAGGCCGGCATCGGCATCGCGCCACAGGCACCGCTGCGCGGCGCTGAAGTCGCGCCACATCGCGCGGGGCCACCCGGGGTGGTGCGACGCCGGCATCTCCGGCACCCTGGTCAACACCAGCCCAGCGCCCGCATGCAGGGCCAACAGGGCGCCGCAGGCCACCGCCACGCCGCCAATCTCCGGCCGCACCAGCCAGCCGCCCAGGCCGATGCCCGCCAGCGCAGCAGCCACGTGGGTGCCTTCCAGCCAGGCATTGGCGGCCACCAGCCGCGACGTCGGCATCGCCTGCGCCACCCAGCCGTAGCGCACCGGTGCGGCCGCCGCGGCGCCGATGCCGGCCAGGGCCAGCGCCAGCAGCGGGTGGCCGCCGGCCAGCAGCGAGGCCACGCCGGTGGCCTTCAGCAGCAGCGTCGCGCCCAGGGCTGCCCGCTTGGGCCGGCTGTCGGCCCAGCCGCCCACCAGCGGCGCCAGCAGCACGTAGGCCAGCGTGAACACCAGCTTTAGCAGCGGCGCCCACCACGCCGCCAGGCCCAGCTCGGCCAACCGGGCCATGCCCACGATCAGCAGCGCGTGGTCGGCCATGGCCGACAGCGCCTGAGCCGTTACCAGGGCGGGAAAGCCGCGGCAGGCGTGGGCGGGGGCGAGGGCTGACACGAAGGCCGGATTGCACGCTGCTTCCGTGACGGGGTGATGAGTGCGCCGTGCCGCCGGCCTCAAGCCCGCGGGGGCGGCGCCGAAAAGCTGGCCTGATGGCGTCGTTCAGGTACGCCGACAGGGCTGATGGAAAAGAAGATCGCCGTCTCCGAGCTCCGCGTGGGCATGCACCTGCTGCGGCTGGAAGGCTCCTGGATCAACCACCCCTTCTGGCGCGCGCGTTTCGTGATCGACGATCCGCGCACGCTGGTGCAGGTGCGCGAGTCGGGGCTGCGCGAGTGCTGGATTGACACCTCGCTGGGCCTGGACGTCGAAGTTGCCGAAGCGCCGCCGCCGGCTGCGCCGCCGGCGGCCAACTCTGCACCCGCCGCGGCGCCGGCCACTGCAGTCATGGTGTCTGCCGGGCAGGACTTCGAGGCCGAGCTGCGCGAGGCCGCGGCCGTGTGCAATCGCGGCCGCCGCGCCGTGATCGCCATGTTCAGCGAGGCGCGCATGGGCCGCACGCTCGACGCCGAGGCCTGCCTTCCGCTGGTGGAGGACATCACCCAGTCGGTAATGCGCAACCCCGGCGCGCTGATCAGCCTGGCGCGCCTGAAGACGCGCGACGACTACACCTACATGCATTCGGTGGCCGTGTGTGCGCTGATGGTGGCGCTGGGCCGGCGCATCGGCCTGAGCGAGGCCGAGTGCCGCGACGCCGGCCAGGCCGGGCTGCTGCACGACATCGGCAAGGCCCTGATGCCGCTGGAGGTTCTCAACAAGCCCGGCAAGCTCACCGAAGCCGAGTTCGGGGTGATGCGTTCGCATCCCATGCGCGGGCACGAGCTTCTGCAGCAGGGCCGCGCCGCCACGGCTGCGTCGCTGGACGTGGCGCTGCACCACCACGAACGCATGGATGGCACGGGATACCCGCACCGCCTGCCCGGCGAGCACCTGCAGCGGCTGGCGCGCATGGGCGCCATCTGCGACGTCTACGACGCCATCACCTCCAACCGCCCCTACAAGGCCGGCTGGGACCCGGCGACGTCCATCGCCCGCATGGCCGGCTGGAAGGGCCACTTCGACACCACGTTGTTCGCGGCCTTCGTGCAGAGCCTGGGCATCTACCCCACGGGCTCGCTGGTGCGGCTGGAATCGCAGCGCATTGCGGTGGTGGCGCAGCAGAACGAAGGCGCGCTGACGTCGCCAGTGGTGGTGGTCTTCTACTGCCTGCGCTCGGCGATGCCGATCACGCCACAGCGGCTGGACCTCTCGCGCCCTGGCGCGAAGGACCGCATCGTCGCCCGCGAAGACGTGCCGCAGGGCCACTACGGCAAGGTTGACGAGCTTTGGGCGGACCCGGAGCTGGTGAAGGCGATGCGGGCGGGGTGATCGCGGAGGCGGGGGCGCATCGGAGGTGCTCCCGGGTTCGCGCTAGCGTGCGCGGACCTCCAACTTCCGCCCCGAAGCCCTCAGGGCTTCGGGGGCCCGGAAGTTGGTCCCCCCGGCAGGAATCGAACCTGCATCTGGCGCTTAGGAGGCGCCCGTTCTATCCGTTGAACTACGGCGGGTGTGCGTAGGCCGCGCGTTCAGCGCGGAACCACGGTGGATTTTCGCATGGCCGCGTCGGCCGGAGTCTCCTGGAAGCGCCAGGTCCAGATCACGTCCAGCGAGTTCTCCAGCCCGCTCTGCGCCCGCAGTGTGAAGCGCTGCGCGATGCGGTAGGTGAG
>JBILSW010000458.1:0-3281 GCA_044371895.1 Rubrivivax sp. | reverse complement strand
CGCAGAGCGCCATCCTGGGCGTGCACGCCACGAAGGACCGCGCGGTGGTGGAGAACGGCCAGGTCGTGGTGCGCCCGATCAACTACCTTGCAATGAGCTACGACCACCGGATCATCGACGGCCGCGAGGCCGTTCTGGGGCTGGTGACGATGAAGGAAGCGCTCGAAGACCCGGCGCGCCTCCTGTTCGATATCTGACCACTCTCGCAGCGGCTGACGCCGCTCCCCCTCGAGGGGGCGCCGCCAGCGGCCCGGCGATGCCGGTTCCGCGGCGGCCGCTTGGCAAACCAGGACCTCTATGGCAAGCAAGAACTTCGACGTCGTCGTCATCGGCGGCGGCCCCGGCGGCTACATCGCCGCCATCCGCGCGGCGCAGCTGGGCCTGAACACCGCCTGCATAGACGAGTGGAAGAACGACAAGGGCGGCCCTGCCCCGGGCGGCACCTGCACCAACGTCGGCTGCATCCCGAGCAAGGCGCTGCTGCAGAGCTCGGAGCACTACGAGCACGCGGCGCACCACTTCGCCGACCACGGCATCGGCCTGAAGGAGCTGAGCATCGACGTGAAGAAGATGCTTGCCCGCAAGGACGCCGTCGTGAAGCAGAACAACGACGGCATCCTGTACCTGTTCAAGAAGAACAAGGTCACCTTCTTCCACGGCCGTGGTTCGTTCGTGAAGGCGGCCGAGGGCGGCTGGGAGGTGACGGTCAACGGCGATTCGCTGCTGGCGAGGCACGTCGTCGTCGCCACGGGCAGCACGGCGCGCGCGCTGCCCGGTGTGCCGTTCGACGAGGACAAGGTACTCAGCAACGACGGCGCGCTGCGCATCGGCGGCGTCCCGAAGACGCTGGGCCTGATCGGCGCCGGCGTCATCGGCCTGGAGATGGGTTCGGTGTGGCGGCGCCTGGGCGCAGAGGTCACCGTGCTTGAGGGCCTGCCCACCTTCCTGGGCGCGGTGGACGAGCAGATCGCCAAGGAGGCGCACAAGGCCTTCGTCAAGCAGGGTCTGAAGATCGAACTGGGCGTCAAGGTCGGCGAGGTGAAGGCCGGCAAGTCGGGCGTCAGCCTGGCCTACACCGACGCCAACGGCGAGGTCCGGACGCTGAGCGTGGACAAGCTGGTCGTCAGCATCGGCCGCGTGCCCAACACCGCGGGCCTGAACGCCGAGGGCGTGGGCCTGAAGCTCGACGAGCGCGGCGCCATCGTCGTCGACGCCGAGTGCCGCAGCAGCCTGCCCGGCGTGTGGGCGGTGGGCGACGTGGTGCGCGGTCCCATGTTGGCGCACAAGGCCGAAGAGGAGGGCGTGGCTGTGGCCGAGCGCATCGCGGGTCAGCATGGGCACGTCAACTTCAACACCATCCCCTGGGTCATCTACACCAGCCCCGAGATTGCCTGGGTCGGCGAGACCGAGCAGCAGCTCAAGGCCCGCGGGGCGGCGTACAAGGCCGGCACCTTCCCGTTCATGGCCAACGGCCGCGCTCGTGCGCTGGGCGACACCACGGGCATGGTGAAGTTCCTGGCCGACGCCGCGACCGACGAGATCCTGGGCGTGCACATCGTCGGCCCCATGGCCAGCGAGCTGATCGCCGAGGCCGTGGTGGCGATGGAGTTCAAGGCCAGCAGCGAGGACATCGCCCGCATCTGCCACGCGCACCCATCGCTGTCCGAGGCCACCAAGGAAGCCGCGCTCGCGGTGGACAAGCGCACGTTGAACTTCTGACGTGAACGAAGCAGCACCCGCACCGAGGCCCCAGGCGCCCGAGGTCGAGGCGCTGCAGGCCGCGCTTGCGGCGTCGCTTTTCGAGCGCGTGGCGGAAGACGGCCCGGCCCTGTTCCGGGCCGCCCGCGACCGCGGCGACTGGGGGGTGGCCAGCGACGCGGCGTTGTGCGTCGGCCGGGCCTGGTCGAACCTCTCGCGTGCCGAGGATGCCTGGCGCTGGACGCAGGAGTCCGCGCAGGCGGCGCAGCAGCTGGGCGATGCCGAGCGGGAGTGTGTGGCCTGGGGGCAGCTGGCCATGGAGCGGGCGCGTTGCGACCAGCTGGCGTTGGCGCTGGCCGCGCTGGGCGAGATGGATCGCCGCCTGTCCGCGGTCCACCGCGAGGAGGCCGTGCGTTCGCTGCTCGGCTGCATGGCGGCCACGCTATACGGCATGGGCCTCACCGCCCCGGCTCTGCAGGCCTACGAGCGTGCGCTCGCCATCGCCGAGGTCGAAGGCGAGCCGGGCCAGGTCGTGACCCTGCGCACCAACTGGCTCGTCGTGGCGTACGAGCATCACCGCACGGTCGAAGGCGAAGACCCGGCGGCGGCGGGCGCTCTGGCGCGGCGCATGGAGCGCGAACTCGCGTTGCTGGAGCCTGCGGTGGCGGCACTCGACGCCCCGCGCAGCCACTGGCGGCTTGCCCACGTGGCGGCGGCCGTGCACGCCATCGCGGGCCGCGCCGGCCAGGCCGCGGCCGTGCTGCAGCGCGTTCTGGATGAGTCGCCGGACCTGCCGCCGGTGCTGCTGTCCTCGCTGTGGCTGGACCTGGCCAAGGCCCGCGCGGCCCTGGGTGAGCCGGAACGCTCCCGCGAGGCTGCGCAGCATGCCGCCGCCCTGGCCGAGCGGTCGCTGTCGGGGTCCCGCCGCAGCCTGCACCTGCAGCTGCGCTCGGAGATCGCCGAGCTGCTGGGCCGCGCGGATGAGGCGCTGGCGCTGCACGAGCGCTTCCACCAGCGTGCCCGCGCCATCCTCGTAGCGGCCGTCGAGACACGGCTGGAGGGTTCACTGGCCCGCCTGTCGGCCATTGACGCCGTGGTCGAGAACCAGCGCCTGAAGGCACAGAACCAGGGGCTGGCCGAAGGCGTGGCCCGGATGAGTGCGCTCGCCTCCACCGACCCGCTGACGGAGCTGTTCAATCGCCGGGGTTTCGAGGCCGAGCTGCATCGGCTGGGGGACGGGCGGTCCGGCCGGGTGCTGGCCCTGATCGACGTCGATAACTTCAAGGCCATCAACGACCGCCACGGCCACGCCACCGGGGACCGCGTGCTGCGCGAGCTGGCGCGCTGCCTCGGCGCGGTGCTGCGCCCGCGCGACCTGCTGGCTCGGCACGGGGGCGAGGAGTTCGCGCTGCTGCTGCAGGAGCTGGACGCGGGCGCTGCCGTCGGCGTGCTGGAGCGCATGCGCTTGGCGGTGGCCGCGCACGGCTGGTCGGGCATCGCCCCGGGCCTGCGCGTCACGGTGAGCGCGGGTGCGGTGCGGCCGTTGTCTTGCGCACCGCTGGCCGATGCGCTGCAGCGCGCCG
>JBILSW010000457.1:0-3291 GCA_044371895.1 Rubrivivax sp. | reverse complement strand
CGTCGACCGTGTCGTTGATGAAGTGGGCGAGGTGGCCTGCCGGCAGCCAGTCTTGCGGTGCCGCCGGCAGCAGCATCACCTGGTCGGGCTCGCAGGCGCGGTAGCTCGTTGGCATGCCCCTTCGACGCACGCACCGTGCCACCCGATATAGGAACCACCCGGTTCTGCCGCGCAGACTCCTAGACGACGGCGGCCTGCAGCAACCGCAGGGTGCCCGCGTCGGCGTCCAGCTCCGCCGGCACGCCCAGCGGCAGCGTCCACTTCGGGCCGATGTGGCCGAAGGCCGCATTGCGCAGCACCGGCACGCCCAGGCCGCCCAGGTGGTCGGCCAGGATCTCGTCGAGCGTCAGCGTGCCGTAGCTGCCCTCGCTGGGCTTGCAGCTGGTGAAGCCGCCCAGCACCACGCCGGCCACCCGGGCCAGGTGCCCGCCCAGCGCCAGCGTGGTGAACATGCGGTCGACGCGGTAGAGGTATTCGTTGACGTCCTCGAGGAACAGGATCGCGCCGGTGAGGTCGGGGAAGTGCGGCGTGCCGGCCAGCGACGTGAGCACCGCCAGGTTGCCGCCCTGCAGCGGCCCGCGCGCCACGCCACCGCGCAGCGGGCGCGGCGGCAGGTCGGCCGGGTTGCGCAGCAGCGGCGCCTCGCCGGCCATGGCCACGGCGCGGAAGTGCTCCGCCGAGAACGCGTTCCAGTCCGAGCGCGCCAGCGGGCTGTGGAAGGTGACCAGGCCGGTGGCGCCGTGCACCGCCGTGATCAGCGCCGTGAGGTCGGAGAAGCCGCCCAGGAACTTGGGGTGGCGCGCGAGCAGCCCCATGTCCAGCAGCGGCAGCACGCGGTTGGCGCCGCTGCCGCCCGTGACGGCCAGGATGCCGGCGATGCGGGGGTCGCTGAACATCGCGTGCAGGTCGTCGGCGCGCTGCTGCGGCGTGCCGGCCATGTGGCCGTAGCGCGCGCGCAGGTTGGGCGCCTCGCGCGTGCGCAGGCCCAGCGCGCGCAGCGCGGCATGGGCGCGCTCGTAGGCTTCGTCCTCGTGCAGCGCGCCGCTGGGGTTGACGAAGCCCAGCGTGTCGCCCTCCTTCAGGCGCGCCGGGCGCAGCAGGGCTCGTGTCATCCGATGTCCGTCCCGCGGTGCGGCTCGACGTCCACCGACTCGAACCAGTTGTTCCAGAAGAGGGGCCGGCGGTAACCCACCAGCCAGGGCTGCATCAGCGCCGTGGCCGCCAGGTGCGTGCGCAACTTGTAGGGCATCCAGGCCACGGTCAGGCGCTTGGCGTGGTCGAACAGGTCCTCGCGCTCGGGGCCGTCGGGCAGGGCCTGCAGTCGCGCCAGCGTGGCGTTCATCTCGGGCAGGTCGAAGCGCGAGAGGTTGATGCCGCCCGCGGCCTTGCCTTCGTAGCGCAGCAGGCCCTCGATGCCGTCGGGCGCGCTCGCGCGGCCGCTCACGCTCCAGAGCATGAGCTTGCCGGCGCGCGCGGCCTTGTACTGCTCGGGCCATTGCGCCGTCTGGAAGCGGATGCGCAGGCCGATGGCCGTCATGTCGCGCTTCATCAGCTCGTCGTAGCGGCGCATCTCCTGCGCCGGCTGCGTGGCCATCTCCAGCACCAGCGGCTGGCCCTCGGGCGTCTCGCGCCAGCCGTCGCCGTCGCGGTCGCGCCAGCCGAACAGCTCGAGCAACGCGCGCGCCTTCGCCGGGCTGTAGTCGCTCATCTCGCTCTTCCAGCCGGGGTGGTAGCCGCTCAGGTGAACGGCCACGGGCGACTGCGCCACCATGGCCGAGCCGTGGCGCAGCAGGTCCACCTCGCGCGGCACGTCGATGGCCAGCGCGATGGCGCGGCGCAGCGCCACGCGCTCGGGCGTGTAGCCGCCCACCAGCGGATGCTCCATGTTGAACATCGTGTAGTAGGTGGTGGGCAGCACGGCGGAATCGGCGCGGATGCCGCGGCGGCGCAGGTTCGGCGCCAGCCTGCCGCCGGGCAGGGCCACCGGCAGGAAGCCGTCGGGCAGCTCGACCCAGTCGTGGTCACCGTTCAGGAAGGCCAGCCACATCGGCTGCTTCTCGTCGATGATGTCGATCTCGACGCGGTCGACCATGGGCAAGCGCCGGCCCTTCAGGCGCGCCAGGATGGCCTGGCCCTCCAGGTCGTCGGCCGCCGGCTCGGCGTCGTACAGCACGCTGCGGTAGTGCGGGTTGCGCTCGAGCACGATGCGCGAGGAGCGCCGCCACTCCACCAGCCGGAACGGGCCCGTGCCCACCGGGTGCTGCATGCTCAGCTCGCCGTGGGCCTCGATGACCTCGCGCGCCACCGTGGCCGTGGAGGCGCTGGCCAGCCACTGCGGGAAGCGCGGCCGCCCGGCGTCGAGCACGAAGCGCAGCGTGTGGCGTTCCAGCACCTGCAGGCCAGGGATGGGGCGGTCGTAGTCGAAGGACTTCTTCTGCTCGACGGCCTCGCGGCGCAGCGCGGCCAGGCCGCTGATGCCCACCTGCTCGGCCGCGCTCCAGCCAGGGCTGCGCATGGCGGGGTCGGCCAGCCGCTTGAGGCTGTAGGCCACGTCGGCGGCCACCAGCTCGCGCGGGGCGCCGCGCGTGGTGGCGGCGAAGGCCGGGTCGGGCGTGAAGTGGATACCGGGCTTGAGCCGCACGGTCCAGGTGCGGAAATCGGCGCTGGGCTCGGGCATGGCCAGCGCGGTGCGGGGGCGCAGCTTCACCGGGCGGGCCAGCGGGTCGAACTCCAGCAGCGTCTCGAAGACGTGGCTGGTGATGCGCAGCGAGCGCACGTCGCCCACGCGCGCGGGGTCGAAGCCGGTTTCGCTCTCGCTGGCCAGGCGCAGCAGCTTGGGCGCGGCCGGCGCCGCCGCCCAGGCCGGGGCCGGCAGCACCAGCGCGGCGGCGCCCTGCAGCAGGCGGCGGCGCTCGGACTTCATGCGGCAGCGGCGCGGCGCTGCGCCAGCAGGGCCACGGCCACCTCGGCAAAGCCCTGGCCGCGCTCGGCGGCGGCCAGCCAGGCGGGCCAGTGGCGCAGCGTGGCGCCGAAGCGCAGCAGGTTGGCCACGCCCACGGTGTGCGGCAGCCGCGCGAACAGCGCCTCGTCGTTGGGCGAGTCGCCCACGAAGACCCAGCGGCCGGCATCGCCTGGCAGGCGCTGGTCGAACAGGCGCTGCAGCATCCAGTCGGCGCCGCTGGCCTTGTCGTGGGTGCCGATCCAGCCGTTGACGTGGATGGAGCTCACGCTGGCCACCAGCCCCTCGGCACGCATGAGGGCCACCACGCGCGCGACGCCGGCCTCGTCGAG
>JBILSW010000456.1:0-3296 GCA_044371895.1 Rubrivivax sp. | reverse complement strand
CCTTGAGGTCCAACGCATCGACCGTGTCGCCGATGAAGTAGGCCAGATGCTCCTTGGGCAGCCAGTCTTGCAGTGACGCCGGCAGCAGCATCTCTTGCTCCGGTTCGTAGGGGCGGTAGCTCATGTTTCATAAACGTCTGCACGGCGTGCGGCGATGTCAGGGACTTCCCTTCTGCCGCCCACGCTCCTAGCCGCCGACGCGGCGGAGGTGATCGAGTGCGCGCAAGCGCCGCCCAGCAGGCCGCGCCCGCGCCGGGTTCGCGCTCAGGTGCTGGTTTGCGCGTGGATGCCGTGCTTGGCCATCAGCCGGTACAGCGTCATGCGCGAGATGCCGAGCCGTCGCGCCGCCGCCGTCACGTTGCTGCACGACAGCTCCAGGCTGCTGCTGATGCCGTGCCGCTCGGCCTGCGTGCGTGCGTCGTTCAGTCCGTTGGGGATCGCCGGGTCGCCGACGCGGTCGGCCAGCCCCAGGTCGGCAGGAGTGACGTAGCGACCCTCGGCCATCACCGCCGCGCTGCGCAACCGGTCGGATGTTTCGCGGACCTTGCCCGGCCGCGGGTGCGCCACCAGGGCGCGCAATGCCTCGTGGCTGAAGCCCTTCAGCCGCGCGTCGGCCTCGTCCGCGAACTGAGCCAAGAAGTGGTGCGCCAGCAGTTCGATGTCGCCGCGCCGCTCGCGCAGCGGCGGCACCTGCAGTCCCAGCACCTTGGAGCCGGCAATACAGGTCGAGCCTGAAGCGGCCGTCCTCGATGGCGCGCTCCAGGTCCACGTGGGTGGCGGCGATCACGCGCACGTCGGTCTGCACCGGTGTCGTCGAGCCGACGCGCATCACCACGCGGTCCTGCAGATAGCGCAGCACGCTGACCCGGACGTCCAGCGAGAGGTCGCCGATCTCGTCGAGGAACACCGTGCCGTGGTTGGCGGCCTCGAAGATGCCGGCCTTGTCGCGGTCGGCCCCGGTGTTCCTTGCCGCTGCCGCTCTCGCCGCCAATGAGCACCGGGCCGACGCCGGCGCGACGCGCCGGATCTGCCGCATCAGTGTGCGCATGGCCGGGCTGCGCACGATGATGCCCGGCTCGTCGGCCGGGCCCTGCCCGGATGCGCCCGACGGCGCGAGCCGGGCGCGCCAGATGGCGGAGCGCAGCGTGCCCTCGGTGAACAGGCCGATCCACTGGGTGCCCGGGTGCCGCCGCAGGAGGGCTTCCCAGGGGCCGGGATCGGAAAACTCCTGGGGCGGCAGCAGCCCCACCCCGAAGGGCTGCGTGCCCATCGCGCGGGCGGCTGTCGCGGGCGATTCGGCCACGCGCAACTGCCAGTCCGCCTGGCGCAGGGCCATGAGCAGCGGCTCGTGCGCCGCGGGGTCTTCGAGGAGGCAAAGGATGGGTCGCTCCGACATTCGCTGGCTCCCGATGGTGGCCTGCCGCGGCGGGGCTGGCCGGACGGCGCGCGCCCTCGCGGCACGCCGGGCCCTGACATGGACTCGCGCTCCCCGCCAGCGTTGCGGACTAGTGTGGCGGCCACCTCGGCGCGCCCGTTGCGCGCGCTCAAGCCTGCCGGCGAAGTGGCGCGGACAGGGCTCGGCGTTGAGCGGACGCAAGGCCGAGGCCCCGTGGCGGCCTGAGATTGCAGCCCCGCATGGCCAGGCTGCGGTGCGCGGGCGAGGGCAACGGCATCGACGGCCGCGGCGCTACTGACATCGGCCCGCGGTTGCAGATCCAAGATGATGCGATCCCGGGCCCGGGCTGAATCGTGCTGCGCCATAGTCGCGGTATGAACGGCTGCCCCGCGCTCCTGCCCATCGCCCTGCCCGCCCCCTGGGCCACCTGCGGAGCGCTGCTGCGCCGCCTGGTCGCCGCGTGCGCCGCGCTGGCCGCGGCGGCCTGCACGACGCTGCCCCAGGCCCCGCTGCCGCCGCCCGACGCCGAGTGCCAGGCCTGGGTGCAGCAGCTCGACGCCGCCGTCGCCAAGGCCGGCGTGGCCGATGCCGAGGCCGAGCGCATCGAGGGCGTGGCCGGCCTGCGCGTGGACCGCGTCGGCGAGGCCCTGCGCGACCGCGCCCGCGCCGACGACGCCGCCTACCGCGCGTGGCTGCAGCGTGCGGCCGCGCTGGACGAAGCCGGCCGCGCCGCCGAGATTGCCAACCTGCCGGCGGCGAGCTTCCCGCTGCGCGCGGGCGACGCCGCCGTGGCCGACCGGGAAGTCGACCGCGAGGCCGCGCGCGCGCTCACCGACCGCTGCCGCCAGCGCACGCTTCAACAGCTGGCCGCGGCCCCGGCGCCCACGCGCCAGGCGCTGCTGGCGCGCGCCCAGGTGCCCGACCGCTACAGCCTCGGCCTGCGCGCGCTGGGCCTGTACCCGCTGGTGCGCTGGCCCTTCTTCGCCGGCGTGCAGCGCTGGCAGGCCGGGCACGAGGCCGCCATGGCCCGCTGGGCCGTGCAGCCACCGCCGCTGCAGCGCCACGTCCCGCCCGCCGCCGACGCGGCCGCGCCGCCGTGGCCGCCGGCGACCGACGCGCTGGGGCTGCCGCAACCCACCCCCGAGCAGGCCCGCCAGCTGCTGGCCTGGCACGCCCCGGTGCTGGATATCGAGCAGCGCGGCCCCTACGACCGCTTCGGCACGCCCGTCTGGGGCGAGGACGGCCGGCCCCGCGTCGACGACGCCCGGCCGGTGGTCTGGCAGCGCATCGCCCACATGCCGCTGGCCGGGCAGTGGCGGCTGCAGCTGGTCTACCTGCTGTGGTTCCCCGAGCGCCCGCCCCGCTCGTCGTTCGACCTGCTGGCCGGCGCGCTCGACGGCGTGATGGTGCGCCTCACGCTGGGCGCCGACGGCCGGCCGCTGCTGGTGGACACGGCGCACGCCTGCGGCTGCTACCACCAGTTCTTCCCCTCTGCGGCGCTGCGCCCGCGGCCCGGCGCGCCGCGCCACCAGGAGTGGCTGTTCGCGCCCGCGCCGATGCCGGCGCTGCCCGACACCCACCGGCTTTTGGTGCGCATCGCCTCGGCCTCGCACGACGTGCTCGCGCTGCAGGCGCTGCCCCGTGCCGAGGCGGCCGGAACCGGCGCGGTCTACGCGCTGCAGCCCGACGAGGCCCTGCGCTCGCTGCCCGCCCCGGGCGGTCGCCGCAGCCTCTACGGCCCCGACGGCCTGGTTAGCGGCACCGAGCGCGGCGAGCGCCGCCTCTTCTGGCCCATGGGCATCGACAGCGCGGGCGCCATGCGGCAGTGGGGTCATCACGCCACGGCCTTCGTGGGGCGGCGGCACTTCGACGACGCGATGCTGCTGGAGGAGCGCTTCGA
>JBILSW010000455.1:0-3297 GCA_044371895.1 Rubrivivax sp. | reverse complement strand
CGCTGGGCGTGACGGTGAACACCTGCCGCCACTGGGCCGAGGGCGGCCCCGGCGCCGTGGCGCTGGCGCACGAGGTGGTGCGCCTGTGCGGGCAGCCCTCGACGCTGCGCTTCGCCTACGACGACGAGCTGCCGCTGTGGGACAAGCTGCGCGCCGTGGCCACGCGCATCTACGGCGCGGCCGACGTCGCCGCGCCGCCGGCCGTGCGCCGGCAGGTGCAGGCGCTGCAGGACGCCGGCCACGGCCGCCTGCCGGTGTGCGTGGCCAAGACGCAGTACAGCTTCTCCACCGACCCCGCGCTGCGCGGCGCGCCCAGCGGCCACGTGGTCGAGCTGCGCGAGGTGCGCCTGGCGGCCGGCGCCGGCTTCGTCGTCATGGTGTGCGGCGACATCATGACCATGCCCGGTCTGCCCAAGGCGCCCGCGGCCGAGCGCATCGACCTTGACGACGAGGGCCGCATCGTCGGGCTGAGCTGAAGCGGCCGGGAGGGCCGGGCCCGTGCCTCACAACACCGAACGCCTGTACCGCATCGAGGCGCTGATCCGCGCCCGCGGCTGCGTGAGCTTCGCCACGCTGCTCGAGGAACTGGAGGTCTCGCGCGCCACGCTCAAGCGTGATCTGGAATACCTGCGCAGCCGCATGGGCGCGCCCATCGAGTACGACCGCGACGCCAACGGCTATCGCTTCGGCGCCGACGTGGAGGCCGGCGGCCGCCGCGAGCTGCCGGGCCTGTGGTTCAGCGAGGCCGAGCTGTACTCGCTGCTGACGGCGCAGCAGCTGCTGGCGGGGCTGGACGGCGACGGCTTGGTCAGCCGCCACCTGCAGCCGCTGCTGGACCGCATCCGCCAGATGCTGGGGCACGGCGACAGCGCCGACGCGGCGGCGGCGCTGTCGCAGCGCATCCGCGTCGTCACCGCCTGGCGGCGGCCGGTGGCCAGCCGATTCTTCGAGCGCGTGGCCGCGGCGCTGCTGCAGCGGCGGCGGCTGCACCTGCGCTACCTGTCGCGCGGCCGCGGCGAGCTGGGCGAGCGCGAGGTCTCGCCGCAGCGCCTGGTGCACTACCGCAACACCTGGTACCTGGACGCCTGGTGCCACCGCAGCGGGGCGCTGCGCCGCTTCGCGCTCGACGCCATCGAGGCGGCCGAGCCGCGCGAGGCCGCCGCCCAGGAACTGCCGCTGCAGCAGGTGCAGGCCGAGATGGACGCCGGCTACGGCATCTACGCCGGCGGGCGCCGCCAGTGGGCCACGCTGCACTTCGACGCCAACGCGGCCCGCTGGGCCAGCCGCGAGGAGTGGCACCCGCAGCAGCAGGGCCGCTGGCTCGACAACGGCGACTACGAGCTGCGGCTGCCCTACGTCGACGCCACCGAACTGGTGATGGACGTGCTGCGCCAGGGCGAGCAGGTGAGGGTGGTGAGCCCGGCCTCGCTGGTGCAGGCCGTGAAGACGCGGCTGGCGCGGGCCGTGGCCCGATACGAGTGAGGCGACCGCCGGGCCGGGTGCTCGGCTGCGTCAGCCGAGCACGCGCAGCGACAGATCCACCGCCCGCACGTCCTTGGTGAGCTTGCCTACCGAGATGCGGTTGACGCCGGTGGCCGCGATTTCGCGGATCCGCGTCAGGTCGACGCTGCCCGACACCTCCAGCAGCGCGCGGCCCGCCGTCAGCGCCACGGCCTGGCGCATCTGCGCGAGCGTGAAGTCGTCGAGCAGCACGCTGGTGGCGCCGGCATCCAGCGCCTCGAGCAACTCGTCCAGCGACTCGACCTCGATCTGCACGGGCACGCCGCTGCCCAGCGCCGCCGCTGCGCGCAGCGCCGCGCCGATGCCGCCGGCCGCGGCGATGTGGTTCTCCTTGATGAGGATGCCGTGCCACAGCGCCAGCCGCTGGTTCTGCCCGCCGCCCACGCGCACGGCGTACTTCTGGGCCTGGCGCAGGCCGGGCAGCGTCTTGCGAGTGTCCAGCACGGCGCAGCCCTGCGGGTTGGGGCTGGCCCCGGCAATGGCCTCGACGTAGCGTCGCGTCACGCTGGCCGTGGCCGACAGCAGCTGCAGGAAGTTCAGCGCCGGGCGCTCGGCGCTGAGCAGCGCCCGGGCGTCGGCCTCGATGGTGCACACGGTGGAACCGGCGGCCACGGCGCTGCCCTCGGGCTGCGCCCAGTGCACCTGGGCGGCGGGGTCCATCGCCAGCACGCAGTCGGTGAACCAGGCCTGCCCGCACAGCACCGCCGGCTCCTTGGCGGTGACGCTGGCGCGCACGCGGCGGCCGGCGGGCGCCAGCAGGGCGGTCCAGTCGCAGCGGCCGATGTCCTCGGCCAGGGCGTCGCGAACGTTGCGGGCGCGGGCCGCTTCGAGCGTCTCGTTGTCGGTGGGGTGCTGGAACGGGAGGAGTACGGCGTTCATGGATCGGGGCTCGGCAGGGCAGGGGCGGGATTGTGGCGCCGCGCGCCGACGATGCGGCTTGCGCACTTTGCCGCTGAACGCCGCGGTCTGCGCGCAGCGCCAGGCGCGACAGCGGCGCCATCGCCTAAGCTGGTGGCTTTCCTCCGCACGAAAGGATGGCGCCATGTTCCTCAAGCTCGCGGGCGGCCTGCTGGCCGCGCTGGGGTGGCTCAGCGGCCTCGTGCTGGTGGCGGCCGCGCTGGGCCTCGGCGGCCCGCAGGCACCGGGCTGGGCCCTGTGGCTGCTGTTCCCGCTGTTCTCCACCGTGGGCTACCTGCTGCTGGGCATGGGGGCCGGAAGCGGCGCGGCCGACGGCGTGGGCATGACGCGCATCTTTTCGGCGGGCCTGCTGCTGCTTTCGCTGGCTGCGGCGCTGGTCCTGTTTGCCCGTGCCGCGGGGCTGTTGGCCGCGGATGGTGGCGCCGGGGTGCTGTGGTACGTGCTCGTGCTCGGCGGGCTCGTCGGCGCGGTGGGCACGGCGGCGGCCGGTCGGCGCGTCGTGGCCGGGCCGTGACTCGAACGAGGCGCTGGCCGGAGTGCCGTCGGGCTGGGCGCCGGGATTGAAGCTGGATCGAGGCCCGCGGGTAGTCGCCGGCCGTGAGAGCGCGCTCCCGCAAATCCGCGATGGCGGGCTTGCGCGCAAGCGCGGAGACCTGCGCGGTCAGTGATCGAAGCCTGGGCCTCTCGCCCGAGATCCGGTCGTGACGCGACGTGCCCTCAGGCGTCCGGAGGACTCGCGGGCTTGGCCATCATTCCCGCCAGCGCCTGTGCGAAGCCGGTGATGCCTTCGTTGGAGAGCCCGGCGTCCTTCATCACCGCGTCCACGATGGGCTTGGCGATCTGGTACTGCATCGCCGA
>JBILSW010000454.1:0-3303 GCA_044371895.1 Rubrivivax sp. | reverse complement strand
CGGCCAGGCCGCGGATGGGCTGGAGGTCGTCCAGGATCACGGCCGCGGCCACCACGGGGCCGGCCAGCGGGCCGCGGCCGGCCTCGTCGACGCCCGCCACCAGGCCGGGGGCCTCCCAGCCCGGGCCCAGCTCCTCCAGGCGGAAGGGCCTACAGCGCGAAGACCTGCGCGAGGGCATCGGTCGCACGCTGCGCCGTGTTCTGGCGCAGCAGGTGGTGAAGCTCGGTGAAGCGCGCCGCGACGCGCTCGCGCCGGGCGCTGTCGTCCAGCCAATCGAGCACGTCGCGCTCGAGCTGCGCCGGGTCGCAGCGTTCCTGGATCCGCTCGGGCACGACGAACTCGCGCGCCAGGATGTTGGGCAGGCCCACCCAGGGCTGGTAGGCCATGCGCTTCATCAGCTGCCAGCTCACCGGGTGCATGGCATAGCCGATGACCATGGGCCGCTTGAACAGGGCCGCCTCCAGCGTGGCGGTGCCGCTGGCAATCAGCGTGAGGTCGCAGGCCGCCAGCGCGGCGTGGCTCTGGCCGTCGAGCAGGCGCACGCCGGCGTCGGGTGCGTGGCGCGCCACGAGGGGCTCGACCAGCCCGCGCAGGCCGGGCGCCACCGGCAGCACGAAGCGCAGCCCGGCGCGCGCGCGCGCCAGCCGCGCAACAGCCTGGAGGAAGCGCGGGCCGATGTACTGGATCTCGCTGCGGCGGCTTCCCGGCAGCACGGCCAGCACCTCGTCGTCCTCGCCCAGGCCCAGCGCCGCGCGACTGGCGTCGCGGGGTGGCTGCAGCGGGATGGCATCGGCCAGCGGGTGCCCCACGTAGGTGGCGGCCACTCCGTACCGGGCCAGCAACTCGGACTCGAAGGGGAACAGGCAGAGCACGTGGTCGCAGCTCTCGGCCATCTTCCGGGCGCGGCCGCCGCGCCACGCCCAGATACTCGGGCAGACGAAGTGCACGGTACGGATGCCCCCGGCCTTGAGCCGCTTCTCCAGGCCGAGGTTGAAGTCGGGCGCGTCGATGCCCACGAAGCCGGCTGGGCGCTCGCGCAGCAGGCGGACGCCGAGCTCATCGCGGATGGCCTTGATGCCGCGGTAGTGGCGCAGCACCTCGACGTAGCCGCGGACGGCCAACCGGTCGCTCGGCCACCAGGCCTCGAAGCCCAGCGCGGCCATGCGCGGGCCGCCGATGCCTGCCACCTGCAGCGCCGGCCAGCGCGCCTGGATGCCGCCCAACAGCAGCGAGGCGAGCAGGTCGCCTGAGGCCTCGCCCGCGACCATCGCCAACCGCACCGTCGCACCCGCTAGCGAACGATGCCGCGCGCGCTGGCGGCGAGGAAGCCCAGCAGCCGGTCGATGTCGGCGTCGCCGCCCTCGACCGTGCCCTTCAGGGCCGCGATGGCGGCCTTGGCGGCCTCGAGCGTGAGGCCCTCGCGGTACAGCAGCCTGTGCAACTGCTTCACGAGGCCGATCCGCTCCTTGCTGAAGCCGCGCCGGCGCAAGCCCTCGGCATTGAATCCGTGCACCGCCAGCGGGTGGCCCGAGACGGTCATGAACGGCGGCACATCCTGGCTGACATGGCTCTGGAAGCCCGTCATCACGTGCGCGCCGATCTTGCAGAACTGGTGGATACCCGACAGGCCACCGACGATGGCCCAGTCGTCCACGTGCACGTGGCCGGCCAGCGTGGCGTTGTTGGCCAGGATGGTGTGGCTGCCCAGTTGCACGTCGTGCGCCAGGTGCACGTAGGCCATGATCCAGTTGTCGTCGCCCACGCAAGTGACGCCGCCGTCCTGGGCCGTGCCGCGGCTGAACGTGCAGAACTGGAAGATGGTGTTGCCGTCGCCGATGACGAGCTCGGTCGGCTCGCCGGCGTACTTCTTGTCCTGCGGCGCCAGCCCCAGCGCGTTGTGGCTGCCGATGCGGTTGCCGCGGCCGATGGTGGTTGGCCCCTCGATCACGCAGTGCGAGCCGATGGACGTGCCTTCGCCGATGCGCACGCCGGAGCCGACCGTGGTGTAGGGGCCGATCTCGACGCCTTCGGCCAGCTCGGCGGCGGCATCCACCAGCGCCGTGGCGTGCACGCGCGCCGCCATCAGCCCACCTTGCGCATCGTGCACATCAGAGTCGCCTCGGCCGCGGTATGACCGTCGACGGTGGCGCGCGCCTTGTAGCGGTAGATGCCGGCCTTCTGACGTTCGATGGCGGCCTCAAGGATGAGCTGGTCGCCCGGGCCCACCGGCCGCTTGAAGCGGGCCTCGTCGATGCCGGCGAAGTACACCACCGTGTCGTCGCCGGGCTCGGTGCCCACGCTCTCGAAGCTCAGGATGGCCGCCGCCTGCGCCAGCGCTTCGAGCATGAGCACTCCGGGCATCACCGGGCGCGCCGGGAAGTGGCCCTGGAAAAAGGGTTCGTTGATGGTGACGTTCTTCAGCGCCTTGATGCGCTGATGGTGCTCGATCTCCAGCACGCGGTCGACCAAGATGAACGGATAGCGGTGCGGCAGCTTGCGGAGGATGTGCTGGATGTCGAGCATGGCGTGGACCGGTCCCCGGCGGTGGGCGCGCGCGGCTGGCGCGTCAGGAGTGCTTCTTCTCGAGCGCGCGCAACCGCTCGCGCAGCGCGTGCAGCTGCCGCAGCGTGGCGGCGTTCTTCTCCCACGAGGCATTGTCGTCGAAGGGGAAGGCGCCGCTGTACTGGCCCGGCTTGTGGATCGAGCGCGTGATGAGCGTGGCCGCGGTGATGTGCACGTGGTCGACAATCTCGAGGTGGCCCAAGATGATGGCGCCGCCGCCGGCCGTGCAGTGGCGCCCGATGCGCGCGCTGCCCGCCACGCCCACGCAGCCGGCGAAGGCCGTGTGGTCACCGATGCGCACGTTGTGCCCGATCTGCACCAGGTTGTCGAGCTTCACGCCATCGCCCAGCACGGTGTCGTCGAGGGCGCCGCGGTCGATGCAGGTGTTGGCGCCGATCTCGACGTCGTCGCCGATGACGACCGCACCTAGCTGCTCGATCTTGTCCCAGCGGCCCTCGTGCAGCGCGAAGCCGAAGCCGTCGGCCCCGATGACCGCACCGCCGTGCACGATGCCGCGCGCCCCTATGCTGCAGCCCCCGGACAGCATCACGCGGGCCTTCAGCCAGGTACCGGTGCCGACCTCGGCCCCGTCGCCCACGTGGCACTGCGGGCCCAGCACGGCGCCGGCAGCGATGCGGGCGCCGCGTTCGATGAAACACAGCGGGCCCACCGATGCCGAAGCGTCGATGCGTACGCCTTCTTCGACCACGGCGCTGGGGTGGACGCCCGGCACGGCCGGCC
>JBILSW010000453.1:0-3312 GCA_044371895.1 Rubrivivax sp. | reverse complement strand
ATCGCGGTGGCTCCCCACGGTGGAGCCGGCTCCTGGCCGGCACGATCCCAGAACAACCCGGTGGGCATCTTGCGCGAAGCTGACGCGGCGCGGTCGGGCCATTTGCCGCCCTCTTGGGGGACATTTCACATCGCACATGGCGCAGAAAGGACTCACGAGGCCCGCAGACCACAGGGCCTGGTGATGCGGAGTGATTGCAACCGGCGAGATTACGCAGCCGCTCCTTTAGAGAGGCCCGGCCCACAGGGCCGGGTGAAGCGGGCGGGGAGAGTTCGCCCTCGGCCTCAGACCGATACCTTCAACGAGGCCCGGCCCACAGGGCCGGGTGAAGCTACGTGCCCGCGGCCCAGGCTGGCAATGCGAGCGGCCTTCAACGAGGCCCGGCCCACAGGGCCGGGTGAAGCCCCGCAGTTGCAAGGCAATGTCAATCATCCGCGACTTCGCCGCTCAGCGCGAACCCGGCTGCCCTGGGCGGCGTCACCGGGGCACTGCGGCGACCAGCGGCTGCAAGTCCCTGTCGCACCGGGCCATCACCGTCGCGCGAACCGCTCCCGCAGCGTGGCGACGCTTGGGGTTCGCGCGGCTGGCAACAGGAAACCGTACTTGCCGACGCTGGTGACGGCTGAAGCCCACACCGCCTCGACGCCCGGCAGCGCATCCAGAGAGGCGACTGGGCGCTGCCGCATCAGCGCAACCTCGGGCAGCGACAGGGGCACACGCCACTGCGGCCACACATAGGCGCGACCCTGCAGAAACCCCGCGGTCTGCGCGCGCCGCGGCTCGATCGGCAGCACGGGGTGCAGCGGCAGGGCCTCGGCCGCCAGCCACACCGTCATCGGCTGCCCCGGCGGTGGCGTCTCGGCTGGCGGGTCGGGCTCGTGGGCGTGCAAGCGCAGTGCCGACGCATCCCAGCCGAAGCTCGACTGCTGCTCGTACGGCCCACCGAACAACGCCCGCTCCACGCGCGTGGCCAGCGGCAGCGCCGGGCGCTTGGCTTGCGGGTCGAGCATCGCGGCCAACGCGCGCAGCTCGTGCATCAGCTTCTGCTGGCCCGAGGTGAAGTCCAGCCGCGTGCGTGCAATGCATCCGTCATCGTCCACGACTGCGTCGGTGCCGTAGCCCGCCAGGAAGGCCAGAGCACGAGGATCGCCCGCAAACCCCGACGCAGCTGCACGGTAGTCCGCCGGGGTGAGGGTGCGCAGGTGCGTGACGGGCACCGCGCGTCCACCTTCGCCCAACACCGCGAAGTTGAACTCCGGCGCGCGAGATCGCCCAGCCATGTGTGCCACCAGCGTCTCCGCCACGGCAGCGCGACCGAGCCCGTGCAGCCGTGCGCAGGCGCCGGGCCATGACAGGCGCACCGGCAGGCCATGGTCTTGCGCGAGCACGCGCAGCAACCCCAGTGCGGCCATGAAGCCGATGGGCGATGCGACCGGCAGGCCCGGGAGATCGACGGACTCGAGCGCCTCAGGCATGTCCATCCGACGCCTCTTCCATCGATGCCCGGGCATCGGCTGCACGCAGCAGCCACTCCATCCTTGCCAGTTCGTACGGCCCGTGCTCCATGAGCGCAGCGTGCCAGTGGGCCTGCCAACCACTGCCCAGCGCCGCGTGGCTGGCGCCTTCAGCGGCAGGATCGGTGCAGGGGGGCAGCCATGGCCGGCCCAGGCCGTGGTGCGTGGCCACCAGGTGCCGCACCAGCAGATCCGTCAAGACCACGCGCTCCAAGCTGGCGAACTCGTGGCGGAAGCCGCGAGGCATACCCGACGCGCGCCACGCTGTCGTCTGCTCGGCGCGGCGCCGGAGTGCCGACTTCGCCAGCAGTGGCCCCGCGGCGGCGCGCACTGCGCTGCCGTGGAGCAAGGCCTGCATCCGCGGCTCGGCCTTGCCGGCATCGTGCACGCGTGCTGCGTCGACGATGGCGGCCTGCCGGGGGTCGCCCGGCGTCAGCCGCTCTGCCCAACGGGCGACATCGGCGTGGTGCACGTCGAGCGACACGGCACGGCCCGTCTCGACCACGCCCTCAAGCTCCTCGACGCCCTCACCCCGCAGCACGAGCCCGCCCGGGTGCGGCTCGATCGCAGCCTCTCGCAGCAGCGGGGCCAGCGGATGCGAGCTCCGCACCACCGCCTCGCGCAGTGCGGCGGCGGCGGCTTCGATCTCGTCGCCGAGGTCTTCTTCAACGAGGGCGGAGAGTTGTTGAAGCTCCAGCAGCCGGGTGACGAGCCCGCGCAGGCCATCGGCCGCCGCGCCCAGGGCCGGCCAGTGCCCCGCGCACAGGCGCAGAACGGCCCGGCGGCTGGCGCCTGCCTCAACGCGCTCGGCTGCGCAGGCATCTGCCAAGTCGGAAACCGCATCGGTCACCTCGGGCGCCCAGCCCCAGGCGTCGCAGCCGCCGTAGCTGCTGGGCAGCACCAGCGTATCCCCGGGCCGGATGTCGCGTGCGGCGACGGGTTCGCAGTCGTCGGCCCCGCGCCAGCGCAGCACCGCCCTGCCCTCGGCCGACTCGTCCGGGCGGGCATCGTCGGCGGCGCTGCCCGCGTCGCTCCACTCGTCGCCGATGCGTGCGCCGGTCAGCCAGCGGCGCACGGCGGCGGCGGGCATCGGCAGGCCCTCCCGCAGCATGGGCGGCAACAGCTGCACGGCCGCGGCCCAGCCGGCGGGCTGGGCGGCGTCGAGGTCGTCGCGCCAGATCAGAGTGACATCGGGCGCGCGCGGGCTGGGCCCATGCAACCAGGCTCCCAGGTCGATCTGTGGTGCGAATGGCCCGGTCTGCGCCAGCATCTGCATGTGCGCAGGCAGCAGCGTGGCCGCGTGCACCCGCGCCTCGGCAGGAGCCGGGGTGCGCGCAAGCAGTTCGTTCATCGCCGAGAGGCCGAAGTCGATCACTCCGTCGGCCTCGGACGCCCGGTCACGCAGCCACGAGACCGCCTCGGCCAGTGCACTTCCGTAGACTGCGTCTGTGCGGTCGCTCGGTGCAGACCTGAGCAGCACCACGCCGGCAGCGCGCCCAAGTTCACCCAGTCGGTCGACTCGGCCGAAACGCTGCCGCAGGGCCGAAAGCGGCGCGGCCTCGGTGACGAGCCCGTCGAAGTCGAAGTCGGCGCCGACCTCGATCGTCTGCGTGGCGACGATCACCAGCGGCTCGGCGTCGAGCGATCGTGCGCGGCCCGCGCGAACCAGCGGCAGCAACTCTTCAAGACGTGCATCCCGCTCGGCAGGACGAACCCGACCGGTCAGCAGTTCGCAGCGGATGCCGCGCCGCTGCAGCAACGTGAAGCAGCGGCGCGCGGTCGCCACACGATTGACGAC
>JBILSW010000452.1:0-3317 GCA_044371895.1 Rubrivivax sp. | reverse complement strand
TGCACGCGGCGCTGTACCTGGTGCTCGCATTCTTCAGCGCCAGCTGCCTGTGGATGCTGCTGCGCGCCGAGTTCCTGGCCATCGCGCTGGTGCTGGTGTACGTGGGCGCGGTGATGGTGCTGTTCCTGTTCGTCGTGATGATGCTGGACATCAATTCCGACGCCTTCCGCGAGGGCTTCTACAAGCACCTGCCGGTGGCGGGCTTCGTGGGTGCGCTGATCGCACTGCAGATGGCGCTGGTGCTGATGCGCGGCTTCCAGGGCGGGGCGCCCGCGGCCACCGCGCGCGAGCTCGAGGTGGGCAACACCAAGCTGCTGGGCATCGAGATCTACACCGACTACCTCTACCCGCTGCAACTGGCCGCCGTGCTGCTGCTGGTGGCCATCATCGCCGCGATCGCGCTGACGTTGCGCGAGCGCAAGGACAGCAAGCACATGGATCCGTCCGAGCAGGTGCGCGCAAAGAAGGCCGACCGGGTGCGCCTGGTGAAGATCGCCCCGACGGTCGAGCAGCCCTCGCCGCCCCGGCAGGAAGGGGGCGCGTGATGGGCTCGCTCACGCTCGGCCACTTCCTCAGCCTCGGCGGCATCCTGTTCGCGCTGTCGGTGGTCGGCATCTTCCTGAACCGCCGCAACCTGATCGTGCTGCTGATGGCCATCGAGCTGATGCTGCTGGCCGTCAACCTGAACTTCATCGCGTTCTCGCACTTCCTGCCCCTGGAGGCCGACCGCATGGCCGGGCAGGTGATGGTGTTCTTCATCCTCACGGTGGCCGCGGCCGAGTCGGCCATCGGGCTGGCGATCCTGGTCGTGCTGTTCCGGAACCGCGCGTCGATCAACGTCGAAGAGCTGGATGAACTGAAGGGTTGACGACGATGGCTTCGACGCTCTCGCAAGGACTGCTGCTCACGGTGCCGCTGGCACCGCTGGCCGGCGCGCTGATCGCCGGCCTGGCCGGCCGCTGGGTGGGGCGTCGCGGCGCCCACTTCTTCACCATCCTCGGCGTGTTCATCGCGTTCGTGTGCTCGGTCATGGTGCTGGCGCAGGTGGCGGGCGGCGCCCGCTTCAACGCCACCCTGTACGAGTGGATGGTGCTGGGCAAGCTGGTCATGGAGGTCGGCTTCCTGGTCGACGGGCTGACGGCCATGATGATGGTCGTGGTGACCTTCGTGAGCCTGATGGTGCACGTCTACACCATCGGCTACATGGACGGCGACCCGGGCTACCAGCGCTTCTTCAGCTACATCAGCCTGTTCACCTTCAGCATGTTGATGCTCGTGATGAGCAACAACTTCCTGCAGCTGTTCTTCGGCTGGGAGGCGGTGGGCCTGGTGAGCTACCTGCTGATCGGCTTCTGGTTCAAGAAGCCGACGGCGGTGTTCGCCAACATGAAGGCCTTCCTCGTCAACCGCGTGGGCGACTTTGGCTTCATCCTGGGCATCGGCCTCATCGCGGCCTACGCCGGCACGCTGAACTACGGCGAGGCCTTCGCCAAGGCGGGCGAGCTGCAGAAGCTGCAGTTCCCGGGCACCGATTGGCAGCTGCTCACCGTGGCCTGCATCTGCCTGTTCGTCGGCGCCATGGGCAAGAGCGCGCAGTTCCCGCTGCACGTGTGGCTGCCCGACTCGATGGAAGGCCCGACGCCGATCTCCGCGCTGATCCACGCCGCCACCATGGTGACGGCCGGCATCTTCATGGTCGCGCGCATGAGCCCGCTGTTCGAGCTGTCGGACACGGCGCTGAACCTGGTGCTCGTCATCGGCGCCATCACAGCCCTCTTCATGGGCTTCCTGGGCATCATCCAGAACGACATCAAGCGCGTCGTCGCGTACTCGACGCTGAGCCAGCTGGGCTACATGACGGTGGCCTTGGGCCTGAGCGCCTACAGCGTGGCCGTGTTCCACCTGATGACGCACGCCTTCTTCAAGGCGCTGCTGTTCCTGGCCGCGGGCAGCGTGATCATCGGCATGCACCACGACCAGGACATCCGCAACATGGGCGGCCTGCGCAAGCACATGCCCATCACCTGGATCACCTCGCTGCTGGGCAGCCTGGCGCTGATCGGCATGCCGCTCTTCGCTGGCTTCTACAGCAAGGACAGCATCCTGATCGCGTCGCACCACAGCACGCTGCCGGGCGCCACCTTCGCGATGTGGGCCGTCTACATCGGCGTGTTCGTCACGGCCTTCTATTCGTTCCGCATGTACTTCCTCGTCTTCCACGGCGAAGAGCGCTTCCACCACAAGCCGTTCCCGCCCGAGGACGACCACGCGCACGGCCACGGCGACGATCACCACGACGCCACGCCGCATGAGTCGCCGTGGGTGGTGACGGCGCCGCTGATCCTGCTGGCCGTGCCCTCGGTGGTGATCGGCTACCTGACGATCCAGCCGCTGCTGTTCGGCGAGTTCCTCAAGGACGCGATCACGGTGAACGCGCAGGCCCACCCGGCGATGGCCGAACTGGCCAAGATGTTCCACGGCCCGGTGGCGATGGCGCTGCACGGCGTGGTGACGCTGCCGTTCTGGCTGGCGCTGGCCGGTGTCGTGACGGCCTGGGTGTTCTACCTGAAGGCGCCGCACATCCCGGCCGCCATCGACCGCGCGCTCAAGCCCGTGCGCACCGTGCTCGAGAACAAGTACTACATGGACTGGTTCAACGAGCACGTGCTGGCCGCCGGCGCGCGGCTGCTGGGCACCGGCCTGTGGAAGGGCGGCGACCAGGCCGTCATCGACGGCGCCATCAACGGCTCGGCACGGGGCATCGGCGGGCTGGCCGCGCTGCTGCGGCAGGCGCAGACGGGCCGCCTGTACACCTATGCGCTGGTGATGCTGCTGGGCATCTTCGCGCTGCTGACCTGGCAGCTGTGGCCCTTCTTCAGCGGTTATCTGCGCTGAGCCGCCACGCCACGACAAGAATCACAGGACGTCGAGATGGGTTTGCTGAGTATCGCGATCTGGCTGCCGGTGGCCTTTGGGGCACTGCTGCTGGCCGTCGGCCGCGACGAGAACGCGCGGGTGGTGCGGGCGCTGGCGCTGGTGGGCGCGGTGGCCTCGTTCGTGGTGACGCTGCCGCTGATCGCGGGATTCGACAACGCCAGCGCCGGCATGCAGTTCGTCGAGAAGATGCCCTGGATCGAGCGCTTCAACGTGCACTACCACCTCGGCGTCGACGGCCTGAGCTTGTGGTTCGTGCCGCTGACGGCCTTCATCACCATCATCGTCGTCATCGCCGGGTGGGAGGTGATCCAGGAGCGCGTGGCCCAGTACATGGGTGCCTTCCTGATCCTGAGCGGCTTGATGATCGGCGTGTTCTGCGC
>JBILSW010000451.1:0-3318 GCA_044371895.1 Rubrivivax sp. | reverse complement strand
GGTGCAGAACGGCGAGGTGATCATCGTCGACGAGTTCACCGGCCGCCTGATGACGGGCCGGCGCTGGAGCGACGGCCTGCACCAGGCCGTCGAGGCCAAGGAAGGCGTGCAGATCCAGAACGAGAACCAGACGCTGGCGTCGGTGACGTTCCAGAACTACTTCCGCATGTACGCCAAGCTCGGTGGCATGACGGGCACGGCCGACACCGAGGCCTTCGAGTTCCAGGAAATCTACAGCCTGGAAACGGTGGTGATCCCGCCGAACCGGCCGACCATCCGCAAGGACGAGAACGACCTCATCTACAAGACCTCTAGGGAACGGTACGAAGCCGTCATCAAGGACATCCGCGACTGTTACGAACTTGGCCAGCCGGTGCTGGTGGGCACGACGAGCATCGAGAACTCCGAGTTGATCAGCGGCCTGCTGACCCAGGCCAAGCTGCCGCACCAGGTGCTCAACGCCAAGCAGCACGCCAAGGAGGCCGAGATCATCGCCCAGGCCGGCCGGCCGAAGATGGTGACGATCGCCACCAACATGGCCGGTCGCGGCACCGACATCGTGCTCGGCGGCAACGTCGAGAAGCAGATCCAGTTCCTCGAGGCCGACACCAGCCTGTCCGACGCCGACAAGGCCGCGCGCGCGCAGCAGCTCAAGGACGAATGGCAGAGCCTGCACGAGCGGGTCAAGGCGCTGGGCGGCCTGCGCATCGTGGCCACCGAGCGCCACGAGAGTCGGCGCATCGACAACCAACTGCGCGGCCGCTCCGGCCGCCAGGGCGACCCCGGTGCCAGCCGCTTCTACCTGAGCCTGGACGACTCGCTGATGCGCATCTTCGCGGGGGACCGCGTGCGCGCCATCATGGACCGCCTCAAGATGCCCGAGGGCGAGGCGATCGAGGCCGGCATCGTCAACCGCAGCATCGAGAACGCGCAACGCAAGGTCGAGGCGCGCAACTTCGATATCCGCAAGCAGCTGCTTGAGTACGACGACGTCGCCAACGACCAGCGCAAGGTCATCTACCAACAGCGCAACGAGATCCTCGAGGCCGCCAACCTGGACGACACCGTACGCGGCCTGCGCCACAGCGCGCTGGAAGGCGTGGTGCGCGCGCATGTGCCGGCCGAGAGCCTGGAGGAGCAGTGGAACCTGCCCGAGCTCGAGCGCGAGCTGCGCGAAGAGTGGCACGTCGAGGTCGCCCTGCAGGCCGAGGTCGAGAAGAGCGAGTCCATCACCGACGAGGACATCCTGGCCCGGGTGCTGGCCGCCGCCGACGCCGTCTTCGAGGCCAAGGTCGAGCTGGTGGGGGCCGAACAGTTCACGCCCTTCATGCGCGCCGTGCTGCTGCAGAGCATCGACGGCCACTGGCGCGAGCACCTCGCGGCGCTCGACTACCTGCGCCAGGGCATTCACCTGCGCGGCTACGCGCAGAAGAACCCGAAGCAGGAGTACAAGCGCGAGGCCTTCGAGCTGTTCGGGCAGCTGCTCGACGTGGTCAAGCGCGACGTCACGCGCCTGCTGATGACGGTTCGCATCCAGAGCCAGGCCGAGGCCGCGCAGGCCGCGCAGCAGCTCGAGCAGCAGGCCGCGCAGCTGGCCAACGTGACCTACACGCACCCCGACGAGACGGGCCAGCCGGTGCAGGAAGCTGATGCCGCCGGCCTGCTGGGAGAGGCCCCCGTGGCGCGCGTGGGCCGCAACGATCCCTGCCCCTGCGGCAGCGGCAGGAAGTACAAGAACTGCCACGGCCGACTGGCCTGAGGCACGCGCCATGCCGGTCAACCTGCCCGCCCTGGATTCCGCGTCCCTGCACCCGGTGCCCGGCGTGCGCATTGGCGTGGCCATGGCAGGCGTGCGCAAGGCCAACCGCCGCGACCTGGTGGTGTTCGACCTGGCCGAGGGCAGCGCCGTGGCCGGCGTATTCACCACCAACCGCTTCTGCGCCGCGCCGGTGCAGATCTGCCAGCAGCGCCTGGCCGAGGGACGCGCGGTGCGGGCGTTGCTCGTCAACACCGGCAACGCCAACGCCGGCACGGGTGCCGACGGCCTGGTGCGCGCGCAGCGCAGCTGCCAGGCGCTGGCCGGCCTGCTGGGCCTGGCGCCCGAGCAGGTGCTGCCGTTTTCCACCGGCGTGATCATGGAGACGCTGCCGGTGGAGCGCATCGAGTCCGGACTGCCGGCGGCGCTGGCGGCGCGCCGCGACGACGGCTGGGCCGAGGCCGCCGCCGGGATCATGACCACCGACACGCTGCCCAAGGCGGCTTCGCGCCAGCTGGTGATCGACGGCCGCACCGTCACCGTCACGGGCATCGCCAAGGGCGCGGGGATGATCCGGCCCAACATGGCCACCATGCTGGGCTTCGTGGCTACCGATGCGGCCATCGCGCCGGCTGCGCTGCGGCAGCTGGTGCGCGAGGCCGCCGACCTGAGCTTCAACCGCATCACCATCGACGGTGACACCAGCACCAACGACTCCTTCGTGCTGGCGGCCACGCAGCAGGCCGGCCACGCCCGAATCGACAGCCTCGACTCCGCTGACGGCCGCGCGCTGCGCGAGGCCGTCGTGGCCGTGTCGCAGCAGCTGGCGCAGGCCATCGTGCGCGACGGCGAGGGCGCCACCAAGTTCATCACCGTGCGGGTCCAGGGCGGGCGCGACGAGGCCGAGTGCCGGCTGGTGGCCTACGCCATCGCGCACTCGCCACTGGTGAAGACGGCGTTCTTCGCGTCCGATCCCAACCTCGGCCGCATCCTCGCCGCCGTGGGCTACGCGGGCATCGCCGACCTCGACCAGGGCCTTATCGACCTGTTCCTCGACGACGTCCATGTGGTCGAGCGCGGCGGCCGCCGGCCCAGTTACCGCGAGGAAGACGGCCAGCGCGTGATGAAGCAGGCCGAGATCACCATCCGCGTGAGCCTCAACCGGGGTGCAGCGCAGACCACCGTGTGGACCTGCGATCTCAGCCACGACTACGTGAGCATCAACGCCGACTACCGCAGCTGATCCCGCCGCGCGGCCGGAGCCACGAAGACAGAGCCGCCGAACCTTGCGGTGTCGGCGGCTGCCTCGATCCACCCGCCGCGGGGCCCCGTGGCCACGCTGCGCGGATGATCAGTTCACGTTGACGATGCTCGCCTCGCGGCCAGGCTGGCCGTCGCGCCACATGATCAGCAGGCCCGACTGAGAGCGTGAGAGTTTTCCCCGCGCCAGTCTTGCCGTTTGGCATGCAACTGGCTTACTCTGGGCTATGAGTCAAGACGAACACCAGGGCGAGGCGGCGGGCGGTCTGTTTGAGGACTTGCCGGCAGTGCGGCGGGAAGAC
>JBILSW010000449.1:0-3320 GCA_044371895.1 Rubrivivax sp. | reverse complement strand
CTGTAGCCGGGGTGCCAGGGCCGGCAGCAGCCCGGGCAGCAGCTCCGAGAGGTCCTTCGTCAGCGCGCTGATCGTGGCTGCCTTGTCGGCGTAGTCGGGGTCGTGCGCCAGCGCGTGGCCGTAGTCTTTGACGGCTGAGCCGCAGCCGCTGGCGTTCATCACGATGGCCTCGACCTTGCCCTGCGAGGTCAGGCCCTGCACCAGCGGCCACCAGGCGTCGATGTTGCGGCGCATGTCCGCCAGGCCGCCCTCGTGGTCGTTCAGGTGCGAGCGGATGGCGCCGCAGCAGCCGGCGCCGTCGGCCACCAGCGTCTGGATGCCGGCGGCATCGAGCACGCGCGCGGTGGCACTGTTGACGTTGGGCATCATCGCCGGCTGCACGCAGCCCAGCAGCATCAGCACCTTGCGCAGGTGCTCGCGCCCGGGCCAGCGGTGGGCCCGCGCAGCGGCCGCGCCCTGGGCCGGCGCCGGCACCTTGGCCTTCAGCGCCGCGGGCAGCAGCGGCCGCACGGCCTGGCCCAGCTTCATCGCGGGCCCGAACAGCGGCGAGGTCAGGCCCTCCTTCAGCAGCCAGCGCACGGCCTGCTCGCCGCGGGGGCGCTCGACCTTGGCCTCGACGACGCGGCGGCCGATCTCCACGAGGTGGCCGTAGTCCACGCCGCTGGGGCAGGTGGTCTCGCAGTTCCTGCACGTGAGACAGCGGTCCAGGTGCTGCTGCGTCTTGCGCGTGACCTCGGCGCCCTCGAGCACCTGCTTCATCAGGTAGATGCGGCCGCGCGGGCCGTCGAGCTCGTCACCCAGCAGCTGGTAGGTGGGGCAGGTGGCGGTGCAGAAGCCGCAGTGCACGCACTTGCGCAGGATGGCCTCGGCCTCGCGGCCGTCGGGCGTGTCGCGGAACTCGGGGGCGAGGTGGGTTTGCATGGTGGCTACAGCAGGCAAAGGAGGGGCGGCAGCAGCAGCAAGGCCAGGCCTCGCAGGGCGTTCATCTCAGGCCGCCTGGGCGCGGACGGCCCAGTAGTGGCGCGGCAGGGCATCGTCGCCGAACCAGTCGCAGCGCGCCGCGCGCGCGCCCAGCGCCGCCTCGACCTCGGCCCGCGCCGGGTGGTTCTTCAGCACGCGGTGGCGGCTGCCGTCGTCCAGCCGGCGCAGCTGCCAGCAGTCGCCCTGCGCGTCGACCTCGGCGATGGGCGTGCTGCTGCCCTCGACGAAGCGGTTGTCGATGAAGACCACCGGCGCGCCCGGCGCCAGCATCGCGAACAGCGCATCCAGCCAGCCGGCCAGCCGCGCCCGCGGCACGTGGCTCCACCAGAAGCCCACGAAGGCGGCGTCGAAGCGCTGCGGGCCCAGGCCGTCCAGCGTGTAGGCGTCGGCGGTGGCGAAGCGCACGCAGCGCGGCATCGCCGGCTTGGCACGCGCAAATGCAAGCGTCTCGGGGTTGAGGTCGGTGGCCAGCCAGAACGCGGCGTCGCGCGCGCCGTGCACCGTCCACCAGCCGGTGCCGGCGGCCACCTCGAGCACGCGGCGGCCGGCGAACACGCCGGGCAGCCAGGCCTCCAGCAGCCGCAGGTCGGCCTGCCGCTCGGGCTTGGCGTACACGGCCTCGTACTCCGCAGCACGCGCCGCGTAGTAGGCCGCCATCGAGGCCCCGGGCGACGCCAGCGCGGCCATCACAGCCCCGGCAGCAGCCGGCCCTGGTTGAAGAGGCCGGCCGGGTCGAACTGCTGCTTCAGGCCCTGGTGGATGCGCGCCAGCGCCGGCGCCAGCGGCGCGAAGCTGCCGGCCGACTTGTCCTGCGCGCGGAACAGCACCGCGTGCCCGCCCACGGCGGCCGCGGCCTCGCGCATGGTGGCGGCCGGGGCACTGGTGCAGATCCAGCGCTGCCCGCCGCCCCACTCCACCAGTTGCTCGCCCGAGAGCTTCAGCGGCGGCGTCACCGCCGGCACCGACAGCCGCCACAGCCCCGCGCCGGCCGCCACCGCGCGGGTGGCGCCAGCGAAGAACTCGTCGGTGTGGTCGCGCAGGCCGAGCCAGAACGGGTCCGCCATCGCTGGCTCCACGCGCTCGCCGCCGATGCGCGCCAGCGCCGACTGCACCGCCGCCTCGGCACCAGCCAGGCGCAGCACCAGCATGCCGTCCCACCAGGCGCTGGCGTTCAGCGGCAGCGGCTGGCCCAGCAGCTCGTTGACACGGCGAATGGCGCCGGCGGCGTGGAGCTCCAGCCGCGTCGTCGCCACGGCGCGCGGCAGCGGCAACACCTTCAGCGAGACCTCGGCGATCAGCCCGAGCACGCCCAGGCTGCCCGCCAGCACGCGGCACACGTCGTAGCCGGCGACGTTCTTCATCACCTGGCCGCCGAACGAGAGCACCTCGCCGCGGCCGTTGACCATCGTCGCGCCCAGCAGGTAGTCGCGCACGCCGCCGGCGGCCAGCCGCGCCGGCCCGGCCAGGCCCGCGGCCACCATGCCGCCCACGGTACCGCCCGAACCGGACGAGGAAGCGAAGCGCGGCGGCTCGAAGGCCAGGCACTGGCCCTGAGCAGCCAGCGCCGCCTCAAGCTCTGCCAGCGGTGTGCCGGCGCGCACGCTGACCACCAGCTCGCTGGGCTCGTAGCGGCTGATGCCCGACAGCGGTCGCACGTCGAGCGCGTCACCCACCGGCACGCCGCCGTAGAAGGCCTTGGTGCCGCCGCCGCGGATGTCCAGCGGCTGCCGGTCGGCCGCGGCCGCGCGGATGCGGTCGACGAGGCGCGCCAGCGCCGGATCGGGCTGCGCCATGGTCCTCAGAAGCGCTCCAGGTGCGCGAAGGGCAGCAGGCCCTTCCTGACGTGCATCTTCCCGTACTCGGCGCAGCGCTGCAGCGTGGGGATGACCTTGCCCGGGTTCAGGCCGCCGGCCTCGTCGAACGCGCGCTTGACGCCGAACATCGCCTCGCGCTCCTCGGGGCTGAACTGCACGCACATGCTGCTGAGCTTCTCCACGCCCACGCCATGCTCGCCGGTGACGGTGCCGCCCATGGCCACGCTGGTTTCCAGGATGTCGGCGCCGAACAGCTCGCAGCGGCGCAGCTGGTCGGGGTCGTTGGCGTCGAACAGGATCAGCGGGTGCAGGTTGCCGTCGCCGGCGTGGAAGACGTTGCAGCAGCGCAGCCCGTACTTCTTCTCCATCTCGGCGATGGCCAGCAGGATGTCGGCCAGCCGCTTGCGCGGGATGGTGCTGTCCATGCACATGTAGTCGGGGCTGATGCGCCCGCTGGCCGGGAAGGCGTTCTTGCGCCCGCTCCAGAACTTCAGGCGCTGCGCTTCGTCCTTGCTCACTTCCAGA
>JBILSW010000450.1:0-3320 GCA_044371895.1 Rubrivivax sp. | reverse complement strand
GCGTACACGGTCAACAGCTCCATGTTCGACGTCTGGAGCATGCTGGTGTTCGGCGTGCTGGGCTACCTGTTCAAGAAGCTCAAGTACCCTCTGGCGCCGCTGGTCCTGGCCCTGGTGCTGGGCGACATGGCCGAGGGCAGCTTCCGCCAGGCCATGCTGCTGTCGCAGGGGTCGCTGTCGATCTTCTGGAGCAACGGCCTGGTGGGCAGCATCTTCGGGCTGGCCATGCTGTTGCTGGTGTGGCCGCTGTGGGGCAAGGCCAAGGACCTGCTGCGCGCCCGCGAGCGGGCGGCCGGCGGATGATCGCGGCCATGGAGCATCCGACATCATGAGATTCACGATCGTGGGCGCCGGCGCCATTGGCGGCTACCTGGGCACGCGGCTGGCGCTGGCCGGCGAGGACGTCACCTTCATCGCGCGGCGGCGCAACCTGGAGGCCATCAACGCCGAGGGCTTCCGCCTCGTGCTCGAAGACGGCACGCAGGAGCACGCCCGCAACGTGCGCGCGGTGGAGCGAATGGCCGATGCCGGCCCGCAGGACGTGGTGCTGCTGACGCTGAAGGCGCACCAGCTGCGCGAGGTGGTGGCCGAGCTGCCGGCGCTGTACGGCCCCGACACGGTGGTCGTGAGCATGGTCAACGGCGTGCCCTGGTGGTACTTCCACGCGCTGGGCGGCCCGCACGAGGGCCGCGCCGTAACGCGCGTGGATCCCGACGGCGCCATCGCCCGGGTCATCCCGCCCGAGCGCGTGATCGGCAGCGTCGTCTACCCGGCCGCCGAGCTGGTGGCACCGGGCTTGGTGAAGCTCGTGGAGGGCAACCGCTTCACCGTGGGCGAGCCCAGCAACGAGCGCACGCCGCGCGTGGAGGCGCTGAGCCAGGCGCTCATGAAGGCCGGCTTCAAGGCGCCGGTGTCGCGTGACATCCGCAGCGAGTTGTGGATCAAGCTCTGGGGCAACCTGAGCTTCAACCCGATCAGCGCGCTGACGCACTCCACGCTGGAGGGCATCTGCCGCTTCGCGCCCACGCGCGAGCTGGCGCGGCGCATGATGGCCGAGGGTCAGGCTGTGGCCGAGGCTCTGGGCGTGCGCTTCAAGATCTCGCTGGAGCAGCGCCTGGCCGGTGCCGAGGCCGTGGGCGCGCACAAGACCAGCATGCTGCAGGACGTCGAGGCCGGCCGCGCGCTGGAGATCGAGGCGCTGGTGGGGGCCGTCATCGAACTGGGTCAGATCGCCAGCGTCGCCACGCCCACCATCGAGGCCGTGTACGCCGCCACCAAGCTGCTGGAACGCAGCGTGCTGGAGGCGCGCGGGCGCCTGGCCATCCAGGCCGGCTGAAGGCGCGGCGCGCCCGGCTGCCTCAGCGCGGCACCAGGCGGGCGAGGTCCTCGGGCGTGTCGGCGTCGGCGAAGGCCCCGGGGTCGGCGAACGCGACCTCGGCGGCAGCCTGGGCCCTGGCGAACCGCTGCACGCTCCGTTCGCCGCGCGCCAGAGCCGCCGCCAGCGCCGGGGCCAGCGAGCGGTGCAGCAGCGCGAACACCGGCTGCGGCCCGTCGGCCGTGGCGGCGATGGCCAGCGGCGGCGCCCCCGGGCCCGCCAGCGGCAGGGCCAGCCGCGCCGCCAATTCGGCGGGCAGCAGCGGGCTGTCGCAGGGCACGCTCAGCAGCCATTCGGTGGGCGAACGGCCCAGCGCGGCCAGCCAGCCCGCCAGCGGGCCGGGCAGGGTGTCGTCGGCGTCGGGCCACAGCGGCAGGGCGAAGCCCGCGTACAGTGCCGCCTGCCGGTTGACGTTGAGCGCGATGGCGCCCACCTGCGGTGCCAGCCGTTCGATCACGTGCGCCAGCAGGGGCCTACCCGCCCAGGGCACGAGCGCCTTCTCGACGCCGCCCATGCGGGCGCCGCGGCCGCCGCAGAGCACGAGGCCGGTGATCACCTCGCGCCGCGGCCCGGGATTCATGGCGCTGCGGGGTGGGCGAGGTCGCGCAGCAGCGTCGGGCCGGCCTGGCGTTCGACCTCGGCCACGAAGAAGCCCAGGCCCCAGGCCCACCAGCGGCCCTCCACAGCGTGCGCGAGCACCGCCAGCGCCAGCCACACCCCGCTGGCCACCAGGCCCATGCCCGGCGCGCCGCGGCTGAGCGTCCAGGCGATGACCAGCGCCAGCAGCAGCCACGCCGGCGACAGCGCCAGGCCGGCGAGCTCGAAGCCCGGGCGCGACAGCAGCACCAGGGTGCCGAACATGATCATGGGCACGCCGATGAAGTGCGTCGCGATGTTGCGGCGGTCGCGGTGGTAACCGGCGTACTGGGCAAGCAGCGTCGGCGCGAGGCGGAAGGGGCTGGCCATGGCGGGAACTCCTCGCGGCCGCAGCCGCTTCTGACCACGCGCGGACTCTAGCGCGGGGGGCGGCTCCTAGAATCCGCAGCAACACCCTGGGGGAGCGTCTTGAGCATCAAGAGCGACAGATGGATCCGCCGCATGGCGGAGCAGCACGGCATGATCGAGCCCTTCGAGCCGGGCCAGGTGCGCCATGCGGCCGACGGCCACAAGATCGTGAGCTACGGCACCAGCAGCTACGGCTACGACATCCGCTGCGCGCCCGAGTTCAAGGTCTTCACCAACATCCACAGCACCGTGGTCGACCCGAAGAACTTCGACGAGAAGAGCTTCGTCGACATCGAGGCGCCGGTGTGCATCATCCCGCCGAACAGCTTTGCACTGGCGCGCACGGTCGAGTACTTCCGCATCCCGCGCAACGTGCTGACCATCTGTCTGGGCAAGAGCACTTACGCTCGCTGCGGCATCATCGTCAACGTCACACCCTTCGAGCCCGAGTGGGAAGGCTTCGTGACGCTGGAATTCAGCAACACCACCCCGCTGCCGGCCAAGATCTACGCCGGCGAAGGCTGCGCGCAGGTGCTGTTCTTCGAGAGCGACGAGGTCTGCGAGACCAGCTACAAGGACCGTGGCGGCAAGTACCAGGGCCAGCGCGGCGTGACGCTGCCCAAGGCCTGACGCCGCCGGATAGAGGGCGTCTTCCGGCCGCTTTTCGGGCCAACGGCCGCTCCCGGCGAGCTCAGACTGGCAGTCCATCGCCGGTGCTGAACGCCGGCAGCCGAGGTCGCCGATGCACGCTCCCGCCCCCTTCCCGCAGTTCCCTGGCATGGTTCCCGCGCCGCTGGTGCCGCTGGTGGCGCCGGTGCGGCTGGAGCAACTGCGCGAGCTGAGCACATGGATGGCGCTGGACGGCCAGCGCGTGAGCCTGCAGCGGCTGTGCATGGACCGCGTCTATGCCCTGGAGCAGCTGTCCCGCGCGCATGCCAGC
>JBILSW010000448.1:0-3321 GCA_044371895.1 Rubrivivax sp. | reverse complement strand
AGGGCTTGCTCGCCCCCGAGGGCCCGCAACTCCACGGCATCGGGCCCGATGCGCTCGACGCGCCAGCGGCCGTCGAGCGTGTCGCCGCCGGCCACGACCAGCAGCTGCTGCGGCGTGGCCAGCAGAGCGCGGGGCATGCCGCCGTCATCCACGCGGCCGATCAGGCGCCAGGTCGGGGGAGGAGGAGCCTGGGGCCCGGTGGCGCTGGCCGCGGGCGCGGCGGGCCTGGCCGGCGCGAGGGCGCGCGTTGCGGCGGCGGCCGCTGTGGCCGTGGCGCGAGGCAGCGCCACTCCGTCGCTGCCGGGTAGCGGCAGCGCCTGGCCCCAGGCGCGCAGCGCGTCGGCGCCAGGCTCGGGCCAGTCGCCCCGTGCCCGCGGCGCGCCGCCCGCCGCGCCGACGCCACCGCCTGTCGCGTTGCTGCCCGCGGGGGCCGGCAGCCAAGCGGCGACCGCCTCGTCGCCCGCCGCGCGTCCGCTCTCGTCGAGGTTGGCCACGTAGCCCGTGCCCAGCGCGGTGAAGAAGACTGCGGCAACCAGCACGCGCTGGCGCAGGGGCAGGGTCATCGCGCGCCCCCTGGCGTGGCCGCGCGTCGCTCGGGGCGCGGGGCGGACGGCGCCGCCGTCGCTGGCGCTGCGTGGCCGAAAGCGAATCCGAACTCGGCACGCAACACACCCTGCCCGGCATCGTTGCGCTGCAGCACCAGACTGTCGAGCGCCAGCGCCGCGTCTGAGTCCAGGGCCGAAGCGGCAAAGGTGCGCAGAGCGGCGTAGCGGCCTTCGGCGCTGAGGGTGAGTTCGCGCCAGGCCACGCCGTCCGTGCCCGCGCCCGGCGCATTGGCCTCGCGCAAGCCGCGCACCGTCACGCCGTGGCGGCGCGCCAGCCCGAGCAGGGCGCTGACGCGCGACGCATGGGCCTCGGCCGGCGGCCACGTTGGCGGCTCGGGCGCGACGTCGGCAGTGCCGCGATGCGCGTCCAGCCGTGCCGCCTCGTGGCGCCAGTGCGGTTCCAAGACCGCTGCCAGCGCCAACGCAAGCAGCAGCAGCAGGCCTGCGGCGGCCGCCAGCCGCCCGCCCGCACTGAGCAGTACGCGGGTCCAGGCCGGGTCGAAGGCGCGCAAAGCGGGCCTGCGGCGGGCGGGCATGGCCAGGGCCCTCACGGCTGGGCCTCCGCCAGGCGCACGCCGATCTCGAAGCGCGCGCGCCCGCCGCCGGCTGGGGACGCGGCGGCGGCGTCGCTGCGAAGCATCGCGGCCTCGCCGACGCCGGGCACCGCTGCAATGCGGCGGGACACCGCCAGGGCCTCGGAAGGCGAGTCGGCCTCTCCGACCAGCAGCAGCGTCGCGCTGTCGCGCCGTTGTTCCAGGCGCAGCCAGCCGCCGCCGGTGGGCTGCGCCGCCTCGGCCACTGCCCAGCGCAGGCCCCAGGGCTGCTGCAGCCGCTGGCGGGCCGCGGCATGGAGGGCCGCTGCGCGTTGCAGCTGTCGGCTGCGGGCCTCGACGAGCCGGTCGCGCGCCTCGGCGCGTGCCTGCGCCCCGCGCCAGGCGTCGTGGGTGCCCCAGGCCGCGTGCGCGGCCAGCGCGAGCACCAGCCCGGCCGTGGCCAGCAGCGCGGCGCCGAGCCGACGCGAAAGAGGCGGGGCTCGCCGAAGCGACGGCTCGGCCGCCTCCACCTCAAGCAGCAGGAGCAGCAGCGCCGAGGCCGCCTGCGACGGCAGGCCCAGGCCCGGAACGGCGCGGACCGCCGCGGGCAGGCCTCCGGCGAGCGAGTGTCCGGCCACCCAGACCGGGCCCGGCGCGTGTTCCAGCGCCTGCACCAGCCCGGCGGCCTCGTCGCGGGCCAGGGCCAGCGTGGCCCAGCGGAAGGGCACGCCGTCGTCGACGTCGATCAGGGTCAGCGCCCGGCCTTCGGCCACCACCAGGCGCCAGGGCGCTTCACCGGGCAGCGTTTCCAGGGCCCGCTCGAGCACGCCTGCCCACAGCGGGGCCAGTGAGCGCGGCTTTGCGGGCAGGGCCGCAAGATCGTCGCCAGGCCAGGTCACGCCGACCGCCGCCAAGCCGCGGCGCCCGGCCCGCCAGGCCACCGGCTCGGGGGCCAGTGCGGCATCACCGGGGTCTGCCAGATCCTGCCAGGCGCGCCGGGCCCAGGCGCGCACGGCGAGCTCGTCGTCGAACGCGGCCCCGGGCGGAGCCAGCAGCGGGCTGCTCATCGTGGCATCGAGCCACGCATGACGCAGCCTGCCGCCGGCCAGCGCCTGCGGCGGCGTGGCGCCCACGCCATGGCCCACCAGGACGACCCCGCGCTCAGACGTCGGCCGTGACACGCGCCACCTCCTCGGCCGTGGTCCACCCCTCGGCCAGCGCCGCCTGCGCGGCATCGCGCAGCGTGCGGTGTCCGCGCTCGGCCAGCGCCTGCTTCAGGCGCAGCAGCGGCGCCCGTGCCACGAGTAGATCGCGCAGCTCGTCGTCCATGCGCAGCAGCTCGGCGATGGCGCGGCGCCCGCGCCAGCCGGTGCCGGCGCACGCCACGCAGCCCGTGCCACCACAGGCCGCGCAGCGCACGCGCACCAGTCGCTGGGCGAGCACGGCCTCCAGCGCGCCGACCACCTGCCATGCGTCCAGGCCCATGTGCAGGAAGCGGCCGAGCACGTCGAGGGCGTGGTTGGCGTGCACGCTGCTGAAGACGAGGTGGCCGGTGAGTGCGGCCTGCACCGCGATCTGGGCGGTCTCGGCGTCGCGGATCTCGCCAACCATCACGCGGTCGGGGTCGTGGCGCAGCACCGAGCGCAGGCCCCGCGCGAAGGTCAGACCCTTCTTCTCGTTGACCGGGATCTGCACTGCGCTGGCGAGGCGGTACTCCACCGGGTCCTCGATGGTGACCAGCTTCTCGTCGGGCCGCATCGTCTCGGCCAGCGTGGCGTAGAGGGTGGTGGTTTTGCCGCTGCCGGTGGGGCCGGTCACGAGCAGCAGCCCGTGCGGCAGCCGCGCGAGCTGGCGGATGCGCCCGGCCAGGGCCGGCTCGAAGCCGAGCGTGGCCAGCGTCAGACCGTCGCCGTGGTCCAGCGCCGCCCGGTCGAGCACGCGCACCACGGCGTCCTCGCCGTGCAGCGTGGGCATCACCGACAGCCGGAAGTCGACCTCGCGCGCGCCGCCGGACGTGGCCAGTCGCAGTCGGAAGCGGCCGTCCTGCGGCAGACGGCGCTCGCCGATGTCCAGCTCGGCCATCACCTTCAGGCGCGACACCAGCTGCTCGGCCAGCAGCGGCGTGTCCAGTCGGCGTCGCGGCACCAGCACGCCGTCGATGCGCACGCGCACGGCGGCACCGC
>JBILSW010000447.1:0-3324 GCA_044371895.1 Rubrivivax sp. | reverse complement strand
AGGCGCTGTCGGAGATCGAGCGCAACTACGAGAAGGAACTGCGCCAGGTGTTCGGCCGCTTCGGCACCCGCGCGATCGAGCTCAAGCGCGAGCGCTGGGACGACTACGTCGCCCGGCTGCGCACGCTGCGCGATCGCGAGCGCATCCTCAAGGACTTCGGCTTCGTCGTGCCCTACGTCGCCAAGGTCCTGAAGAAGCCGCAGGCCGAGGTGGACGGCGAGTGGTTGGGGCGCAGCCTGCCGCCGAAGACGATCGTCCTGACCTTCGACGACGGCCCGCACAGCACCTACACGTCGGAGATTGCGGCCATCCTGCACCAGTTCGGCGCGCCGGCGGTGTTCTTCCAGATCGGCAGCAACCTGGGCAGCGTCGCGCCCGACGGCACGCCCCGGCTGGGCCGGCAGGCCGAGGTCAGCCGGCAGCTGCCGAGGGCCACGCGCTGGCCATCCACAGCCTCACGCACGCCCAGCTCTCCAGGCTCGCGGGCGACGAGCTCAAGGCCGAGATCCTCGGCACCGACGAACTGCTCAAGGCGGTGGACAAGCGGCGTGTGCCGCTGTTCCGCATCCCGTACGGCGCGCGCAACGCCGAGGGCTTGCAGATGCTGGGCGCAGCCCACCTCCACTCGACGTTGTGGAACATCGACGAGCGCACGGTCAAGGCGATGCCGGCGGCCCTGTCGCATCTGGTGGCCGAAAGCTACCGGTTCGCCGGCTGGGGCGGCACCGGCTTTGGTGCCGTGCGCGGCCGGCGCAGCCACCGCGCCGGTGCTCAACGCGGGCCACCATCTAGAGTCCTGGGCCATCGTGGTGGGCTTCGACGACTACGCCCGCCAGCCGAAGCTGCGGTACGCCGTGCGCGACGTGCTGGTGCAGAGGTTCGGCTTCGCGCCCGAGAACGTGGTGACGCTGGAGAGCGGCCAGGCCACGCGCCCGGCGCATCCTGGCGGCCTTCCAAGTCACGCTCTCGCGCGGCGGCATGCAGCGCAACGACCGCCTCTTCGTGTTCTTCGCGGGCCATGGCGCGACGCACCAACTCAGTTCGGGGCGTTGGCTCGGCTGCGTGATCCCGGTGGAGTCCGACCCGAACCAGTTCGCCAGCGACGCCATCCCGATGAGCGACCTGCAGAACAACTTAGAGTGCGTGGCCGCCAAGCACGTGTTGTTCGTCGTGGACGCCCGCTACAGCGGCCTCGGGCTCACGCGCGGCACGGCCGGCAACCGCTTCCTGCGCGAAATCGCCGGGCGGCTGGGTCGCCAGATGCTCACCGCCGGCGGCGCAGACCAGCTGGTGGCCGACGGCGGGCCCTACGGGCACTCGATCTTCACCTGGACGCTGCTGCAGGGCCTGGCCGGCCGTGGCGACCTCAACGGCGACGGCATCCTCACTGCCACCGAGCTGGCCGCCTACGTGGCACCGGCCGTGGCGGCTGCGTCGCGGCAGACACCGGCCTGCGGAAGCCTGCCCGGATCGGAGGGCGTCGACTTCGTGTTTGGACTGCCCGTGGAGACTGAGTTCCTCAGCGCCGGCAGCAGCCAGCTGCCCAGCGAGGTCATCGCCATGAACAGCCGCCTCGACGCTTCGCGGACACCTGCGCCGACCGCCTCGGCCGCGGCACTGGCGCAGGCCGAGGCCGCGCCCGTCATCTTGCGCGACCTGCTGGGCCGCGAGCAGAGGATCGTGCTGGCGCAGGCCGCCGCCACGTCGCTGCGCCCGCAGCCCCAGCGCGCCAACGACCGCGGCCTGCAGCTCTACCGAGAGAAGCAGTGCGAGCAGGCCGAGGCGCGGTTCACCGAGGCCCTGCGCCTGCGGCCGGACTTCGCGCTGGCGGCCAACAACCTGGGCTTCGTCTACCACCGGCAGCAGCGCTACCCGTAGGCGGCGCGCTGGTTCGCCAACGCCATAGCGATGGATTCCTCTCGTGCGGTGGCCTACCTGAACCTGGGCGACGCTCATTGGGCCGTCGGCGACAAGGACAAGGCCGTCAAGGCCTACGGCACCTACCTGGAACTGGCGCCCAAGGGTGCCGACCTGACCCAGGTTCGGCAGCGCGTCGGCCAGCGCTCCTGAGGCCGCCCCGCCGGGCGGCGCTCAGCCCTCGTCGAAGGGGTAGCGCACGCCGACCTCGCGCCGCGCGACGTCGAGCCAGCGCGCCAGCGCCAGCGACTCCGCCAGCGGCATGCCCGGGCTCTCGACCAGGCCGGCGCGGATGCAGCGCTCGGCCTCGCGCAGCTGGTACTCGAAGCCGTTGACCTCGAACGGGCGCTCCAGCACCTCGGCTGCGCGGTGCGGGCGGTGCAGCCGCGCGCGCGTGGCGCCCCAGAAGGGATTCTCGATGGTGAGGCTGCCACGGGTGCCCAGCAGGTGCCCAGCGTTTTCGCCCTCGACGTCGAGCGCGCAGAACAGCTGCGCCACGGCGCCGCCCTCGAAGGCCAGCGTCGCCCAGACGCGCCGGTCCACGCCGCTGGGGGCCTGCAGGCCGGCGACCTGCGAGCGCAGTGGCTCGGGGCAGGTGCCGGGCTGGCGCTCCAGCGCCCAGCGCGTGAGCGTGAACAGGTAGATGCCGATGTCCAGCAGCGCGCCGCCGGCCGCGGCCGGGTTCCACTGGCGGCCCTCGGGCTCGTAGTCCCAGGCGTAGCCGAAGCTCGCGCGCACGGCGCAGACCTCGCCGATGCCGTCGGGCCCGGCCAGCCGCTCGCGCAGCGCGCCGTACAGCGGCAGGAAGCGCGTCCACATCGCCTCCATCAGGAACACGCCGCGCTCGCGGGCCAGCGCCACGACGCGCTCGGCCTGCGCGGCGGTGGCCACCAGCGGCTTCTCGCACAGCACGGGCTTGCCGGCGCGCAGGCAGGCCTCGATGGCCTGCGCGTGCTGCGCGTGGGGCGTGGCCACGTAGACGGCGTCGACGGCGGGGTCGGCCAGCAGCTCGGCCAGGTCGGTGCCGGCGCGCGGCGCGGGGCGGTCGGGCCGCGCCCAGTGCTGCGCAAAGGCCGCGGCGCGGCCGGCGTCGCGCCCCTGCACGCGCAGCAGCTGCTGGCCGGGCGAGCGCTGCACGGCCTCGGCGAACTTGTGGGCGATGCGGCCGGGCCCGACGAGGGCCCACGAGAAGCGGTTCATGGCAAGGCGGCATGGGAAGGCGCTGCCCGATCTTCACCCAGCTTGAGCCCCGTCAGGCCCGCGCAGGCCCCGGTGCGCAGAATCCCCAGCGTCACCATGCCCGGCCCCGTGCCCCTGCACCCCTTCCGACCGCGGCTGCTCGACGCGCTGCGGGGCTACGACCGCGGCCGCTTTGCGCGCGACATCGGCGCCGGGATAACGGTGGGC
>JBILSW010000047.1:0-11275 GCA_044371895.1 Rubrivivax sp. | reverse complement strand
TCAAGGTAGAGCTCCTCATTCTCTATCGTGCACTTCCTCCGTTGGTTCGATCACGCCCGGAGCCTGGCGACGATGGGGCTTGGCGACTGCGGGGGCCCCGGCCCCGTCAAGCGGCCAGAGCCGTCTTGCCCGTCAAGCGGCCAGAGCCGTCTTGCGCAGGTCCCGCAAGTGGTAGCACTCGCGGCGGTACTCGAAGCCGGGGCACCGAAGTTCGACACTCCGCGCGAGGTTCTCGGTCGGTAGGCCAATCGTGACAAGGACTCAGCCGCGTTTGGCAGCAGTTTGTGCAGTGACACGACTTTGCCTTAGCCCGGAAACCTCATCATCATCAGGCCGTGCCGTGGCGCGTTGTCATGGGTATCTGACCGCCTATGCCAACCGAGGACTGCCGATGGCAAAGTGTACGGATGCCAAGATCGATTTCGGGCGCTTTGGCCGGCGGGTCATCGAGGCTGATTTCAGCGGCGGCGACCTCAGCAGTGACGGCGGCTTGCTGCTGCTGCGCCAGGTCGATGTGCACCTTGGTCTGAGCCGCGCGGCGGCTGCAGCGATTCCCGATCCGCGCGACCCGGAGCGCATCACGCACCCGTTGCGTGATCTGCTGGCGAAGCGCTTGTACGGGCTGTGCTGCGGCTACGAGGATCTGAACGACCACAAGGCGCTGCGCAGCGACGTGGTGATGCAAACCGCCGTCGGGCGCGATGAGGCGCTGGCCTCGGCCGCCACCTTCAGCCGCCTGGAGAACCGGGCCACACGTGCGCAGTAAGCGGACGGGCAACACACCCCGTGCTCTGAACGCGGCTCAGCGCAAGGCCGCCGGCTGCCAGCGATGCGGCAGCAGTTCCTCTAGCCTGCCTGCAGGCTGCGTTGGCAAGCGGGTCAGCACGTCCTTGATGTTGGCATATGGGTCCAGCCCGTTGAGCCGCGCCGACTGCAGCAGGCTCATCACCGCCGCCGCTCGCTGGCCGGCGCGCAGCGATCCTGCGAAGAGCCAATTCGATCTTCCGATGGCAATCAGACAGATCTGGTTCTCCACCCAGTTGTTGTCCTCCGGCAGGTCGCCGTCGTCGATGAAGCACGTCAGCGCCTTCCACCGCCGCAAGCTGTCGTTGATGGCCTTGGCCGTGGCCGATCCTTGGAGCACCTGCTTGCGTTGCTGCCCGAGCCATTTGTGCAAAGCCTCGGCAACCTTGGCCCAGCGCTGCTGGCGTAGTCGCCTTCGCTCGTTAGGTTCGGTCTCCTGCACCTCGCGCTCGATGTCGTAGATCTCGCCGAAAAACTTCAGCGCCTGCTCGCCGATCGGGCTGCCGTGGTTGATCCACAGCTCATGGAACCTCCTGCGCGCGTGCGCCAGGCAACCGGCCTCCGTCACGCCCAGCTCGAAGCAGGCGTTGTAGCCGCTGAAGTCGTCGCAGACGAGCTTGCCGTGCCAGCCGTCCTGGCCAGCGTTGGTGTCCGGGCCCAGGAGGTTGCGCACATGCAGGCCGCCGCGGCTGTCGGCGAAGTCGAACACCACGGCCTTCAGCGCGTCGTAGGTGGTGGCGCAGCAGGTCCAGATGCAGGCGCGCTGGGTCTTCTTGTTGCCCGGCTTGCGCATGGCCACTGGAGTCTCGTCGACGTGCAGCACCGTGCTCTTGAGCATCACGGCCTTCAGAGCATCCACCAGCGGCTGCAACTGCACGCCGCACTGGCCCACCCAGCTGGAAAGCGTCGATCTCGGGATCGCCAGGCCGGCACGCCCAAGGATGTGCTCCTGGCGAGGTCATGAGAGCCGCCCCATGCACCACGGCAGCCGCGCTGCGGCCCCGGCTGGACCATGGACCGCGATCGTCGATGCCATAGGCGCCAGCCAGGCTGTCGCGGGCTCTCGGGTCACGGGTTCAGGAACGATTTCATCCGGACCGAACTGAAGTCGACCGAGTTGGTGGACCAGCTCATACCCAAACTAAAGGCCCATCATCGATCGCGTCAGCCTACCGCCACCTGGTTCACCGAGCAGGGACGCCAAACCCGCTATCGCCGCGGGTCGCCAGAGGATGGCGGCGCTGGACGGCGGGGCCCGAACGAACAAGGCGCCCAACGAGCGCCGGGCCGGACACCGCGGTGTCCGACCCGCTTATCTGATTCGATCTTGTGGCGCGGCTGGCAGGATTCGAACCCACGACCCCTTGGTTCGTAGCCAAGTACTCTATCCAACTGAGCTACAGCCGCGTAGCCCGCTAGTGTAGCACCCTTCATTCGAGGCGCGCTGCGGCCCGCTCATGGCCCAGGGCGCGGGCCTCGTCGCCTTCTTCACGCGCCATCTCGGCCAGCACGCGCCACGCTCGGCGCTTCAGCGACGGCGCCAAGGCGGCGCTGGCCGCGGCCTGTTCCAGCAGCGTGCGCGCCTTGCCCCACAGCCGGCGCTCGGCAAGCGCCAGGCCGACCGCGGCAACCAGCGTGGGCTCATGGCCGTAGGACTGCGCCGCCAGCTCCAGCCTCGGCAGCCATTCGCTGCCAATGCCACCGCGCGCGTCGGCCAGCGCCAGCGCCAAGCTGTCGCGGTCCTCGCGCGACAACTCGGACAGGCGATCCCAGAAAGGGCGCAGCCACTGGCGCGCGTCGTCGGGGCCACCCAGTAGCGCGGCCCGCTGAGCGGCCTTCGCCGCCACTTGCGCGTCGCGCCGGTCACCGGCATCGAGCTGATTCCACAGGCGGCGCAACTGCTGCAGGTCGTGCGCCGTGTCGAGCACGTCCGCGGCCAGGGATCGCAGCAGCGTCTGCGCCACCAGGGGCGAGAAGGCCTGATGGTTGGCCAGCAGTCTGGCCGTGCGCAGCGCCTCCCCGGGCTGTCGCGCCAGCCGCGCCGCCTGCAGCCGCAGGCGAAGCGCCTGGGTCCGCCGCGCCGCGCCCGGCGGCAGCGCATCGAGCATCTCCAGCGCGCGGCTGGCATCGCGGTCTTCGAGCGCCCACTCGGCGGCCAGCAGACGCGTGGCGTCGTCCCCGGCCGAGCCGCCGCTGACCGCCGTGCCGGGGTGCTCGGCCAGCGCGCGCTCCACCATCGCGTCGCGGCGCTTGCGGTCCTGCAGTCGGTGCAGGCTACCGGCGGCCAGCAGGCGCGCCAGCAGCCGGAACCGCGCGTCGCCAGCCAGCGCCTCGGTGTCGGTCTGCAGCACCAGCGCGCGCTGTGCGGCCTTCTGCGCGCGACCGTAGCGGCCGGCGAAGTACTCGGCCTGCGACTCGCGCAAAGCCGCCTCGGCCGCGCGTTCGCGCCTCCGGGCGCGCCACTGCCCCGCACGCCGCGGCAGGCTGACCAGCGAATTGAGGGCCTGCACGCCCAGCAGCAGCGCGGCCCCCACTGCCACCAGCAGCAGCACGGCGAGATTGAGCGAAAAATCAGTGCGCCACCCGCCCCAGTACACGCTGACAAGCCCGTCGTTGGGACCCAGCAGCGAGGCCGCCACCACGGCCACCACGGCCAGCAGCAACAGCCAGATCACCCCGCGCATGGCAACGCGGCCCTCAGCGCGGCGCCGGCACGGCGCTGAGCGTGGCAATGGCGGCCAGCGTCGCGTCGGGCCGCGGCACAACCACCTGCCGCGACTGCGCAGTCACCTCGCGCAGAGTCGCACCGGCCAGGGCCACGCGGCGGGCACCGCGGTCGAACCATCGGTCGAGCAGGGACTGGGCCTCGCGCAGGTCGGCAGCGGCCACCTCGAACTGCCGCGACAGCAGGGCCAGCCGCGCGTTCAGCAGCCGCAGCTTCAGGTTCTCGCGCAAGTACAGGGCCTGCTCGGGGGCCAGCAGCACGGCCTCGGCGCTGTCCACCCGGGTGACGCGCACCAGACTGCGCGCCTCGGACCACAGCACCAGCCCCAACTGGCGCCAGCGCGCGGCCAGGTCGGCGCCGGCGGGCGCGCTGGCGACCGCCGCCGGCTGCCCCGCCGCGGGCGCGCCACGCTGGTGCGGCATGGCCAGCATCGGCAATTCATCGACCTGGCGAATGAGATCGTCGATGCGGATGGCCAGCCCGGTGAAGTCGGTGATCCCGGCGCTGCGCACCCGCTCGAGATCTGCCGCCACCGCCCGCCGCACGCGCTCCAGCCGCGGCTGGTTGAAGCGCGCCAGGCGCTCGTCGGCCTGGCGCAGCGTAGCCACCAGCGGCTCCGCGCTGCCCGTGATCGCGCTCTGCTGAAGTGCCACGCGCAGCGCGGCGTCGATGTCGGCGAGCACGTTCTCGTCGCGCGAACGCGCCAGGCCCTGCATCAGCTCCTCGATCTGCGTGCGCTGCAGCGCCGTCTCGGCCACGCGCGCCTCGAGCAGCGCGAGCTTGGCCGCCGTCTCGCGGCTGGCCTGCTCGGCCTGGCGCGCCATCAGCCGGGCCTCGGCAACCTGGGTGCCGCTGTCGGCCTGTCGCTTGACGAGTTCCGCCTCCAGCCCACGGACCCGCTGCTGCGTGGTGTAGGCGAACAGCAGCGCGGCCGCCGACAGCACGGACAGCGCGACCGCACCCCAGGGCGCCCAACGCCGTGCAGGCGACTCGACCGCGGTGGGCGGCGGCGCGGCGGGCACCGCAGACGGCGCAGGTTCGGCCGGCATGGCAGCGGGGGCGGGGGCGACGGGGGTGTCCTGCACGGCGAGGCGGATTCTAGGTATCGCGCGGTCGACGCCGCCGCCCGCGTGGCGCACAACCACGGCCGGGCGGGCTCGTCAGGCGCCGGCCAGCGCCGCGGCCAGCGCCGCAGCGCCCTGCGCGAGGTCTTCCTGTGGCGGCAGCACCCGCACGCGGCCAAAACCGGCTGCACGCGCCGCCTGCGCGATGCGCGGGTGACCGGCCAGGGCGCACGAGGCCGACCAGTCGGCGGCAGGACAGAGCTGGCGCAGCCGCGCGACGACCTCGCTGCTGCCGAAGGCGAAGACGTGCTCGGCCGGCGCAGCCACGGCGGCGGCGAGAACGCGCTCGGCGTCGTCGTCCAGCCGCGGCGCCGCACGGCGATACGCCGCCACGAAGTCCACCTGCGCGCCCGCGGCCCGCAGCTGCTCGGCCAGCCAGTCGCGCCCGTCTTCGCCTCGCACCACGCACGCACGCCGCCCCGCCCATCCGCGCGCGGCCACGGCAGCCCACAGGCCCTCGCTGTCGGCCTGGCCGGGGGCCGGTTCGTCGATGGCCGTCACACCGGCAGCCTGCAGCGCCAGCCGAGTGCCGGGGCCCGGCGAGCCGGCCCGAAGGCCCTGCGGCCACCCGGCCCCGGCGGGGCGTTCCGCGAAGAATCGCTCCACGGCGTTGGCGCTGACGAACATCGCCCAATCAAGGCGGGGTAGCGTTTCCCAGGCGGCGCGCAACGGCGCGGGGTCGGCCAAGGGCTCGATGGCGATGAGCGGCAGCGCCACCGCGTCGACGCCATGCTCCCGCAGTGCCTTGACCCAGGCCAGCGCCTGGGCCCGGGGCCGCGTGACGATCAGCCGCAGGGACATGCGTCGCGGGGCCCTATGCCGAAGGCCCGGAACCCGACAGGTAGCTGGCGGCGCCGGCGGCGCGCAATTCGGCCACGGCCCGGGCGCCGAGGGCACGGGCCGCGGCTTCGTCGGCCACCGGGGCAGCCACGCGAACGCGCAGCAGCGGCCGCGTGAGCTGCTGCGCGTCGCCCAGCGCGGCATCGAGCGTGAGCACGCCGTCGGGGCCCGGCGTGGCGTGGGCAGCCAGCGGCAGGCTGCAGCTGCCACCCAGCCCGCGCGACACAGCGCGCTCGGCGTGGCAGGCCAGGAAGGTGGGCGTGTGGATGGTCTGCGCCAGCAGCGCCTTCAGGCCGGCCGCGTCCTCCCGCACCTCGATGCCCAGGGCGCCCTGCCCGGCCGCCGGCAGCATCTGCGCCGGCTCGAAGCGTGAACGGATACGCCCCGCCAGCCCCAGCCGCACCAGGCCGGCGGCCGCCAGCACGATGGCGTCGAAGCCGCCTTCGTCCAGCTTGCGCAAACGCGTGTCCAGGTTGCCGCGCAGCGGTTCGATCCTCAGGTCGGGCCGGCGCGCCAACAGCTGCACCACGCGGCGCAGGCTGCTGGTGCCGACCACTGCGCCCTGCGGCAGTTCGTCGACGGCGGCGTAGCGGTTGGAGACAAAGGCATCGCGCGGATCCTCGCGTTCCCAGATGGCGGCCAGCGCGAAGCCCTCGGGCAGCTCCATCGGCACGTCCTTCAGCGAGTGCACCGCCAGGTGAGCGTCGCCCCGCTCCAGCGCCGTCTCGAGTTCCTTCACGAACAGGCCCTTGCCGCCCACCTTGGACAGGGCGCGGTCCAGGATCTGGTCGCCGCGGGTCGTCATGCCCAGCAGCTCGACCGCGAGGCCGAAACGCTGCTGCAGTTCAGCCTTGACGTGCTCGGCCTGCCACAGGGCCAGCCGGCTCTCGCGCGTGGCGATGATGGTCGTTGCGTTCATCCGCCGGATCATAGGCAGGCCCGAGGCTTGCAGCAGAATAGGTAACTCGGTTACGTCATCCGGAGCCTGCCATGCCCCGCACCGTTTCAGCCACCCAGGCCTCGCCGCAGCGCACCAAGGCGAGGCGCAGCGCGCCCCAGGACGATGCCGTCGCCAGGAATCGCCCCCTGGTAGAGGACATCCGGTTACTGGGCCGCATCCTCGGCGACGTCATCCGGGAGCACGAGGGCGTGGAAGCCTTCGAGCTGATCGAGCGCATCCGCCAGCTCTCGGTGGCCTACCGCCTGAAGGCCGACGCCTCGGCCGGGCGCGTGCTCGACCGCCTGCTCAAGAACCTCTCGGCCGACCAGACGGTGACGGTGATCCGCGCCTTCAGCTACTTCAGCCACCTGGCCAACATCGCCGAGGACCAGCACCACCTGCGCCGCCGTGCCGTGCACGAGGCCGCCGGCGACCTGCACGAGGGCAGCCTGGCGCTCAGCTTCGAGCGGCTGCACCGCGCCGACCACCGCGCCGCCGATATCGCGGCGCTGCTCGAGAGCGCCCACCTCGCGCCCGTGCTCACGGCCCACCCCACGGAGGTGCAGCGCAAGAGCATCCTGGACGCCGAGCGCGCCGTGGCCGCGCTGGTCGCCGAGCGCGACGGCCTCGCCTCGCCCGAGCGCCGTGCGGAGAACGAGGCGCTGATCCGCGCCCGCGTGACGCAGCTGTGGCAGACGCGCATGCTGCGCACGGCCAGGCTGACGGTGGCCGACGAGGTCGAGAACGCGCTGAGCTACTACCCCGTGACCTTCCTTCGCGAGATCCCGCGCCTTTACGGCGAACTCGAGCGCCTGTTGCCCGGCCACCGCGTGGCGCCGTTCCTGCGCATGGGCCACTGGATCGGCGGCGACCGCGACGGCAACCCCAACGTCGGCGCGCCCACGCTGCGTCACGCGCTGGCGCGCCAGGCCGAGGTGGCGCTGCGCTTCTACCTGACCGAGGTGCACGCCCTGGGCGCCGAGCTGTCGATGAGCGGCACGCTGGCGCCGGTGACGTCGGCGATGGCCGCGCTGGCCGACGCCAGCCCCGACACCAGCCCGCACCGCGCCGACGAGCCCTACCGCCGCGCGCTGATCGGCATCTACGCCCGGCTGGCCGCCACGCTCGAGCGCCTCACCGGCACCGAGGCGCTGCGCCACGCCGTGAAGCCGCAGAGCCCGTACGACACGCCGGCGGAGCTGCTCGCCGACCTGCGCACCATCGAGGCCTCGCTGGCGCACCACCACGCGCAGGCGCTGGTGGCCCCGCGGCTGGCGCCGCTGATGCGCGCGGCGCAGGTGTTCGGCTTCCATCTGGCCACGCTCGACCTGCGCCAGAGCTCCGACCAGCACGAGGCCGTGGTGGCCGAGCTGCTGCGTACCGCCCGCCTTTGCCCCGACTACAGCGCGCTGACGGAAGACGAGCGCCGCGCGCTGCTGCTGCGGCAGCTGAACGACGTGCGGCCGCTGCGCGTGCGAGGCGCCACCTATTCCGATCTGGCCCAGGGCGAGCTGGCCGTGTTCGAGGCCGCGCACGAGGCGCTGGCGCGCTACGGCCGCGAGGCGATCCGCCACTACATCATCAGCCACACCGAGGCCGTGAGCGACCTGCTCGAGGTGCTGCTGCTGCAGAAGGAATGCGGCCTGCTCACCGGCACGCTCGACGGCGAGGGCGACGACAACGGAGGCGGCGCCGCCCGCGCCGCGCTGATCACGGTGCCGCTGTTCGAGACCATCGGCGACCTGCGGCGCAGCGTGCCCATCATGCGCGAGTTCTACGCGCTGCCCGGCATCCGCGCGCTGGTGCTGCGCAGCGGCGGCGAGCAGGATGTGATGCTGGGCTACAGCGACAGCAACAAGGACGGCGGCTTCTTCACCAGCAACTGGGAGCTCTACCGCGCCGAGACGGCCCTGGTGGCGCTGTTCGACGAGCTGCGCGCCGCGGGCGCGCCGATCACGCTGCGGCTGTTCCACGGCCGCGGGGGCACGGTGGGCCGCGGCGGCGGGCCCAGCTATCAGGCCATCCTGGCGCAGCCGCCGGGCACCGTCAACGGCCAGATCCGCCTCACCGAGCAGGGCGAGGTCATCGCCAGCAAGTACGCCAATCCCGAGATCGGCCGCCGCAACCTGGAGACCCTGGTCGCGGCAACCCTCGAGGCCACGCTGCTGCACCCCACAAAGCCCGCGTCCAAGGCCTTCCTCGAGGCGGCCGCCGCGCTGTCGGAGGCCAGCTTCCAGGCCTACCGGCGCATCGTGTACGGCACGCCGGGCTTCACCGACTACTTCTTCGCGGCCACGCCGATCCGCGAGATCGCGGGCCTGAACATCGGCAGCCGGCCGGCCAGCCGCAAGGCCACGCGCGCCATCGAGGACCTGCGCGCCATCCCCTGGGGCTTCTCGTGGGGCCAGTGCCGCATGGCGCTGCCGGGCTGGTGCGGTTTCGGCAGCGGCGTCGAGGCCTTCGTCGCCGCCGGTGGCGCGGCCGGGTGCGCCGAGCGCACGGCGTTGCTGCAGCGCATGCACCGGCAGTGGCCGTTCTTCCGCACGCTGCTGTCCAACCTCGACATGGTGATGGCCAAGAGCGACATGCGCATCGCCGCGCGCTACGTGGAGTTGGTGGAGGACAAGGCCATGGCGCGGCGCATCTTCGGCTTGCTCAAGGCCGAGTGGCAGCGCGTGCAGGAGGCGCTGGCGCTGATTACCGGCGAGCCGCAGCGCTTGGCCTCCAACGCCGCGCTGGCGCGCAGCATCGAGCACCGCTTTCCCTACCTCGACCCGCTGAACCACCTGCAGGTGGAGCTGATGCGGCGCTACCGCAACCGGCGCCCCGCGCCCGAGGGCAGCCCCGACGGCGTGGCGCGCCTGGAGCGCGGCATCCACCTCAGCATCAACGGCATCGCAGCCGGGCTGCGCAACACCGGCTGATCAGCGCGGCGGCGGCGGCGCCGCGGCCAGGCGGCGCTGCAGCGCGCCCCATTCGCCGTGCTGCTGGGTCTCGCCGACCCAGGCCAGCATGGTGGCGTGGCTGGCGCAAGACCACGGCTGCACGGCCAGCTCTTGGTCCACCCCGATGGCCACGCTGGGCGACTGGTCCAGCAGCGCCCGCACCGGCTCGGTCTCGGCCGCCGGCAGGCCTGCCGCACGGCCCAGGCCGAGGCCGACCCCCACGCCCAGCATCGTGTCGCTGTGCCGGATCAGGGTGCGGGCCAGCTGTTGGCAGGCGGCACGGGCCTGGGCGTCGGCCGCGTGTTCGCGGCAGGCCGATGACAGGGGCTGGAGCGCCGACACCATCGCCGCGGCCTCGACCCCGATGGCCCGCACGATCAGGTCGACCTGCAGCGCGCGCGGCTGGCCCGGGGGCCAGGCCGCCAGCAAGGCCGGGGCGAGCTGGCCGAAGTGCACGTCGAAGCGGCGCGCGGTGGCCAGGGCCTGCAGCGCGGCTGAGTCCAGGCGCTGCCCGTCGCCGAGGGCCCAGAGCCGGGGCGCGAGGTTGTCGGGTTCCAGCGCCTGCCAGCGCCGCGTGGCCGCAGCGCGGCACGCGGCGTCGCTGGCACAGCCTTGGGTGGCCCAGGCGCTGATCACCGGGTCCGCAGAGGCCTCAGCCATCGAGACGGGCACCGGCTCCGGGCCACCGGCCGCGTCGGCCGTCAGGCCCAGCCGCCGCGCCGCCGCGCGGCTGCGGTCAGAGGCCGTGGCCAGCGCCGCCAGCCACTGCGGCGCCAGGCCCGCCGCCAAGGCGTCGAACACGTGCTGCGGCGGCTCGTCGGGCGACGCGCCCGGCGGCAGGGGCAGGCGGCCAACATCGCACAGGTCCCAGTGGTCGCGCCGCCAGGGCGCGACGAGCGCTGCGCCCGCCGTGGCCGAAGAGGCCGGTGCCGGCACGTCGGGTGACGCCGCGGCCGCACGCGGCGGCTGTGCCGGTGGCAGCGCGGCCGGCAGGGCCTGCGGCGGCGGGGCCAGCGCTTCGGGCGGCGGCGCCACCGGCAGGACGATCAAGCCCAGGCCTGCTGCAGCCAGCACCCCGGCCAGCAGCCAGGCCGCGGCGCGCCGCCGGCTCATCCCGCCGGCCCGCCCCGATCGGCTTGCAAGGCCGCCCGCACCGCCGCCAGTTGCCGCCGCGACACCGCCAGCCACTCGTCGAGCGGCGCCACGCGCACGGCCCAGCCGTCGCCCTCGTCGCCGACGGCGTGGGGCTGCAGCTCGCGGATCGCGGCCACCGCCACCAGTGCGTTGCGGTGCACGCGCACGAAGCCGGGGCCGAGGCGCCGCTCCAGGTCGGAGAGGCTGTCGTCCAGCACGAAGGTCTGCTGCGCGGTGCGCAGAGTCACGTACTTCTGCTCGGCCTTGAGGAGCAGAGCCTCGCGCACCGGCAGTCGCAGCACGCGGCCGCGCTCGCTGACCACCAGCACCGGCTCGGGCACCAACGGCGGCCGCACGCCGCGCACCAGGGCCAGCTGCTGCGCGGCGCGCTGCAGCGCCGCCTGAAGGCGGTCGCGGCGCACGGGCTTGGTCAGGTAGTCCAGCGCCTGCAGCTCGAAGGCGCGCAGCGCGTGCTCGCCATGCGCCGTCACGAACACCACCAGCGGCGGCCGCGGCAGCGCCTGCAGCGCCGGCGCCAGGCGCAGGCCGTCGCGGCCCGGCAGCTGGATGTCGAGCAGCACCACGTCGGCCGGCGCGGCCTGCAGCGCGGCCACGGCGGCGTCGGCGTCGCCAGCCTCGGCCACGCCGTCGAGCTGCAGGCCGCCGTCGCCGCCGGCCAGGCCTTCGACGAGGCCGCGCAAGCGCTGGCGGGCCAGCGGTTCGTCGTCGACGATGAGAACGCGCATGCGGATTCGGACGATCA